>CAZPIR010000492.1:0-2960 GCA_964586085.1 uncultured Anaerolineaceae bacterium
AAATCGTCACACGACCTGAGTCGGTGACTTGAATTTTTTTTTCTCGCTTGGGTATTTCGGATTCGCGATGGGTTTGGTAAGATTCAGGTTGTTCGAGAAATTTTTTCGCTTCGGCGCGCGAGTGAAACCCTTTGTACACCGCGCCGTTAAAACCATCAACCTGTGTTTTGCATTCGTCCCAGGTCTGATAAATGCCGGGCGCGCGTCCTTTTTTGACGGCGTAAAATTGTTTTTTCGATGCCATGTGATTAGCGCACGCGCTTGAAGGCGGCAAGCTCGATGGATGAAGCGCGACCCAGGAATTGGTCGAAGCGATAATGCGCTTGAATGTACGCTTCGATTTGCGGCGCGGCATGGCGAAACGCGCGCACGTTCGTCCAGCGAATCGGCGCAACGCCCTCGCGCAAATTCAGAATGCCCATGCCCCACTCGCCTTGTGGAATCAGAATCAAGGTCGGTGTATTCGCTTCAAGTCGCGCGAGATAATCCGGTGCGTCCGACTCATTCTCGCCCAAGCCAGGGTCTTGGTAATCCTGACGAAACGGATCGTGTCGCTCGGTCAGATAATAAATTCCAGCGAGCGGTCCCATCACCGCAATCGCATCGGTGCTCTGTGAATTCGCGTTTACGTACTGCATGACCTCGCTCAAAAACGCGCGCGACGACGCATACACCTCGACCGTGCCGTACGGTGTTGGCAAATCGGTTCGCACGTTGGCGGCGAAATCCAGACGCGTTTGATTGATGCCGGCGAGTAACGCGATCAATGCAATCGCGCCGAACACAATTGGCTGGCGTCGCCACGACCAGTTCGGGAATTCCGTTTCAAGCAAAACGAGCATCAGCGCGAGACCCAGGATTGGTACGAGTCCGCCGGTGAGTACATAGCGCAACTGGGTGAGTTGCACGCCGAGCCAGACCACCAGCAAAATCCATTGTGCGCGTGTTGCCGATTCGCGGCGAATCCATCGCGTGAGTATTTGCGAACCAAGCGCCAGAACGCCAAGCGAAATGGTTAAATAAAACTGTGCGCTTGCTAAAGGAATCCACGTGCCCAGGTTGCGTGCTCGGATGATGAACAGCGCGAGTGCGAGTCCACACAAAATTGTCGCCCAAGCCCATCGCTTTTTTGCGCCGATGAATTTAACCGCGCTCAAAATTAAAAATGCTGTTGCGAGTGCGAGCCACGTGTCGGCTCCATTATATCCAATCAACGCATCACCGGCTAATTGTGCGCGTGCATAACCGGTCAAGCCCGCCCACACATTCGCCCAGCCCGCGCTAGTCGCAAAATAAAAATAAATCGCCAGAGCGATGCCGGCGCCGAGCGCGCCGCCCATAAAAATAGCGCGCACGTCGTTGGGCTGGTTCATTCCATCCACGCGCACGCGCCACAACATGACCGCGCCGATTACTATCGTGCCGAATGAGGCGAACGCATACTCGGGTTTGCTCAAACTACTTGTGGCGATTCCCGTCGCGATTAACCACATGCGGTGTCGGTTTTTACTTTGAATGCCGAACAGTGTGAGCAGAACACCGAACAAGCCGAATGCAATCCCCGGCGTATATGACTGCAAAAAAAGCAAATGCGTGCCGCCCCCGATTGCCACGAGCAAGGTTGTGATGAGTGCGCGCGACCAATGCATCACCGAGCGATGTAATCCGTACAAAACCACGGTCGCGCCGGTGGCGAGCGCGATGTGCAGAGCCGAATAGTACGCAATGTCGTGGCGTCCGAGTTGCATCAGCCAACTCATCACCATCACCGGCAGGGGACCGTACAGCCACAACACATCGCGGTACAACATTTCGCCCTGCGCGACGCGCTGGGAAACTTGTAAAAACCAGCCCTGGTCGGCTTGGATGCGTGGAAAGCGCGCCCAGCCAAACCAGGTGTAAAAAACGAGCGAGACAAAAATCAAAAATACAATGATAAGCCATTCACGCGCAACGGGCGATAAATTATTCGCGCGTGGTATTCGTCGCAACGGGAATCAATCCTTCGGCTTGCGCGCGCTGATAACGTTCCTCAATCATCGTCGCCAGTTCCGTTTCGAGATGATAGTACACGGCAACCTGCAACGTGCAACGCAAAACATCCAACACTTCTTTGGTCAGCTTGGCGTGATCGGGTTCGCCGTACTTGTCACGCTTGATGCCGGTGTTTTCGAAATGATTGACCTGTTGCGCCAACTCGCCGCTCTCTTCGAGGAGGCGTGTCATCATTTGGAACGGCTCGTTGCCGGCGGGAAAGCGCGTGTTGAGCGCGTGCGTGAGCGCGTACAGTTTTTCGATCATGCTTCTTTGATAAATCGCGGCGCGCGTCGCGAACTCATGCGCGCCGACATCGCCGCCATAAATCCAAACGCGGTCAATGCCGCGAGCGCGATCTTGGTCACGTCCACAATCGGCTCGATGCGAACCTTGGTCGGCGTGATGACAATCGCGGCGACCGGGCGTGCGAACGAACGACCACCACCCCCGCCGCCGCCGCCGCCACCCACAGTCGTGCCTTGATCTTTGCCGCCGCCCATGCCAAAGCCGAGCGCAAAGCCGGTCAAGATTTCTGCCGATGGAACCACCACCGTTTCTTCGTGTCGGATGGGTTCGGCGTACACCGCTTCAACTTGCGCCGCGTCGGCGAGTTGTCCCAACGCATTTTCCATCATTTGAAATGAGGGGCTGGGATCAAATGGATTGTTGGTTGTCTCGTCTGTTTTCACAATGATTTCATTGGTCATGTTGCATCTCCATTCATTTGCGCTCGCGCAAAACGAGCGACACGAATAACGCGCCGGCAATTCCCAGTGCCAGCACCAAGATTTGCGCGAGCCGCGTCACATCACGCACGGCAAGCGTTTGCTCCGCGCCATCTGCTGTTTGCACAATCACCGCCGTTGGACGATTCCACACCAAGCCGCCGAACCTGGGAAAGGTCAACGAAACCGCGCGCGATT
>CAZPIR010000492.1:2970-3300 GCA_964586085.1 uncultured Anaerolineaceae bacterium
ATCATGCACGCTCATCGGCGCGCTTGTGTGTGTTTCGATTTTGAAAAACGAAGGCATCATTTATTTTCCCAAGACGGCATCGTACAACTTGGCTTGACGTTCCATCGCACGCGCGTAAATCGCGTGGTGCGCCATGTCCGGCTCGATGGTTGCGCCAAGTCGCGCGGGCACATCTTCAAACGAGTTGATCCTGCCGAGTGCCTTGAGCGCGAGCACAGCATCGCCGCGACTCGTCGCTTCGTTTTCGGCGGAGAGCATCACCGGCACGCCGAGCACGTCGGCGATGATTTGCACGAGTGCGGGCGAGTTCATCAACGCGCCGCCGCTCGC
>CAZPIR010000493.1:0-3278 GCA_964586085.1 uncultured Anaerolineaceae bacterium
ACAGTGAAAGAATAATTAAATATTTTATGTCAAGCACTTGGCGGAATTGAGTTATTTTATGTATTTTTGAATGAGTCTATTTTGTGGATAACTGCCATTAATCTGGGGATAAACCCTCTTACTTGGGGATAACCCCCATCTTACCAAACTTTTGAACGCTACAATTTGTGTCGTTTCAAGGTTTTGACCACAACCTATTGCATATGGAAAACTCGTCAAAACAAGTGGAAAACTCTTGATTTTCGCCCACAAGTCACTCTCAAACTATTAGTGTCGTTTTGAGAGGTCGTTGACTAGATGTTGCGACGAGACCTGGATCGCAACGCAATAAATAGTTCAAACTGGTACGCATGTTCTCGCTACCCACATATCCACAGCCCCTACGACTACTACTACAATACTATCTATTGATAATACGAAGAATAAGATTCAGCACAATCGTCGCGATGATGCTCAACAAAAGCGAGGTTGCTAAAGGCAAGAAACAAGAAAAGCCCTCGGTCTGAATTTGAATGTCACCCGGCAACTTGACCATGTTGGAAACACGAGATAGCACAAGAACCAGAATGCCGAGCGATGTAAGCACCAACCCAGTAACAAGCAACAACTTGCCTAAATTTTCCACTCCCCCCTCCCTACTGCTTGCGCCGATACAAGGTCAAGAATTTTGCAAGTGCCGGATCCGTAGTCCATTGGCGTGGGTCGCGCTCGTACTCTGTAATCGTATCGAAGAGCGTGCCGAAGATAACGACGTACTTGGGTTGGCGATACAGCACATAACCCAGATCGAATTTTTCGTGACCAGGAGTGCCCGAGCCAAGTGTTGGTACCGGCAACCGCCCGATGTGAAAATCGTTGATGCCAAACATATCCACTGCCGGCAAATCGGAAAAGTACGGCACTTGTCCTGCGGCATCCACCGCAATCAACGAACCGGGTGGGACATTGACTTTGAGCCACCGCCCCATTGTCTCGCGTGCGAGGGTGGCTTTACCAGCATCGAAACTGCGAATGTAAATTCCGTACTCACCCATCCACGACGAGAACCAAGTTATCAACAACACCAACCCACTTGTCAACAACGTTTTCACCCAAAGTGTCCCTAGTTTTCCCCACTTGTCCACAATCCACAGCCAGATATCCACAAGCCCGGTGGAAAACAGCACATAGAACATTGGCATCAGCGGAGCAAAGAATCGCCCAACTGACCAATCGCCGCCCACATAAACGATGTACGCGCTGTACGGCACGACGATAGCGAACAGATAAGAAATCCAAAACAGTCGGCGCGACCAAAATTCTCGTTTCGTTGTCTTATGTAACGACTTGGCGAACGCTACAACTATCGGCAATGTAATGACCCAACCCAGGTGTACGCCGACGAACTGGGACAGATGTCGCCAGCCGCGTTCGATTTGCGCCGCAGGTCCCGATGCCGAAACTTTGGCGTGGAACGAGTTAGGTAAGAACGATTTATAGTAAAACCAGCGGCTCAACCAGTATGGCGCAAAGATTGCGCTAAAGGCGACGACACGCCACACGTCGCGCCAAGTGAGCAGACGCCGTTCGGCGAGGATACGCCATGCGGCTTGGTGCGCGACCGTGATGGCGAACACCATCAACCCTTCGGGGCGCGTCATCCCGGCAAGCGCGAAAAAGATGCCGCTGTAAGGAAACGGCGACGAAGGACGCAGGACGAAAGACGAAGTAAGGCGTTGGTCTTTCGTCCTTGGTCCTTCGTCGAATTCTTGTTCACGCACGTACAGCAACGCGCCGGCAAAAATCAAAAAGCCGAACATGGGTGTTTCTAGTCCGCTGACTGCCCAGAGGACGAACGAGCCATCCGCCGCGAGCAAGAATGCCGCGAGTAAGCCGACGCCACTCGGTGCGTTCACGATTTTTGCAAAACGTACGACGAGCCCTATTGTCCCCAGCGCGAACAACGCGCCGAGAATCATGCTCGCGCGTCCCACATCGGCGTGAACCCCTTCGAGCGGAATCATTGCGACGGTCCACAGAAAATTCGTAAACCCTTCGACGCGTTCGCCGGGATTGAAAATCAAGCCCGCGCCACGAATCGCGTTCTGGGCATAACGAAACGAAATGAACGCATCGTCCACCGCATCGTAGCCGAGCACGACAAAATAAAAAATCGCGTGCGCGATAAAAAGAACCATCGCGAGAATAAGTTGAGGTGAGAATTGTTTTTTCATCACGCTAATTATACCGCGAGTGATGCGAAATCCCAACTTTATTTGACCTCGCACACGTGTTCGGCTATAATCCTCGTTAATGATTAAACAACCTGAAACGACTCCGCTTGGCGTGATTGATGTCTTGTCCGGCGGATTTGCCTTGATTGTGCGCCGTCCCTGGATTTTGCTCCTCCCGATTGCGCTTGATCTGTTCTTGTGGTTCGGTCCGGCAATTTCGGCGGAGCCGGTGTTGCGTCCGTTGTTTGCGACGATGAGTTTACCCGAAGGTCTTTCGCCAGAAGCGGCGCAAGGTTGGAACGAATTCAAAACTGCGCTCGTGGATGGTAGTGGCAAATTCAACGTGCTGTCCGCGCTGACCATGTTCGCGCTCGGCTTGCCAAGTTTGGTCGGTGTGATTGCGCCGACTAGTGAGGGTTTGCCGGTGCGCGCGCCCTGGATCACCCTGAACGATGGCGTGTTCTTGACGATGCTGACGCTCGCGCTCGCGCTCGTCGGCATGTTGCTTGCCAGTTTTTTTCTCGAAGCGGTGGCGCGCGGCATACGAAGCGAATCAAAGGGTTCGCTGGTTGCCCGCTCGTTCAAGGCGTGGTTGAATCTGCTGGCTCTGCTCGCGCTCGGCATCATTGCGTTGACGCTCTTGATGATACCCATCATGCTCGTTGCCGTGTTGCTCAGTGCCTTGAGCCAAGTGCTTGGCGGGTTTGTCGTTCTGCTCGGCATGACGATGATTTTGTGGGCGGCGTTGTATCTCGCCTTTGCCTTGCCGGCGATTTTTGTTAGTGGCTTGAATGTGCGGCAAGCGATCCTGAATAGCATCACCGTTTTCCGTGTCACCCCCCGCGCGGCGTTGACCTTGCTCTTTTTGATGTACCTCATTCAGATGGGCTTTGCGATTGTGTGGGATAGTTTACTCGTGAACGTGTGGGGCTTGGCGTTCGATATTTTGGCAAACGCCTTTTTGGGGAGCGGACTCATCGCCGCGTTGATGCTATTTTATAATGATCGCGCGACCTGGATCGTGCAGTGGCAAGCACACGCGCAAAAAGCAAGCAAGAGTTAGCA
>CAZPIR010000494.1:0-3271 GCA_964586085.1 uncultured Anaerolineaceae bacterium
TCCGACGATTGCATTGGAGCGGTGCGGTTATCCTCGTTGCGACTTCACGATTACGACCCGCAACCCGATTGAAATTTCTCTGCGCGAATTTTTCTTTCCTGGTTGGCAAGCGACGATGGATGGACAACCCGCCACACTTGGCGCGAAAACTGTCCTGGGATTGTTGACGATTGCCGTGCCGACCGGCGAACATCGCGTCCTTATCGAGTGGGGCACCACTTTGCCACGGCAACTCGGCTTCATTGCGACCGGCATCGGCGCGTTAATCGTGATTGGATTCGTTGTGTTGAGTGTACGGCATCGCGAACGTGAAACGTTTTGGTTGGGTGCCTTGTGCCTCGCCTTGTCGTTCGTCGCAATGTTGCCAACGAGTGTCGCGCTGTCAGCTCAACCCGCACCGTTTCAATCCGCCCAAGTGGACGTGTCGCCCCAGGTTCGTTTGCTTGGACTCACGATTGAATCGGCAGAACTGGACGGTTCAACGTGGCGCGTGAGCGAAATGCCCACATCGCTTCACCTTAAAATTTTTTGGCAAGTGAAAAATTCGGTTGAGAACAAACCGTTCGCGTGGCGCGTGGTGGATACGAATGGTCGTGTATGGGCACAACACGAACAACTGCCGCGATACGGCACGGGCGCGCCGCTCGCGTGGATTCCAAATGAAATCGTCGAGGATGCGTATGATGTGCCACTTGGCATCATCCCGCACGGCAATTATTTTCTCGAAGCCGCATATCCGAGCGATGGCAAATTCGCGCGCGTGAGTGCGATTACTTTCGAGCGCGACATTGTGAACGTGCCCTCGGCGCCAACCATCGCGCACCCGGTTGACGCGCTCATCGGTGAACGCATTAGCTTGCTCGGTTACAATGCACCGACGCGCGCACGTGCCGGTGACACCTTGCCGCTCACATTGTTTTGGCGCGCGGAACGCGGCGTGTTCGAAGATTACACTACATTCGTGCACGTGCTCGACAATGCCGGCAAGTTGGTTGCACAAAGCGATGGCTTGACCGATGGCGGTTTTTATCCGACGCTGTTGTGGACGCCGGGAAAAATCGTGAACGACCAACGCGCGATTGCCCTGCCGCGCACCCTCGAACCTGGATTGTATCGTATCACGACCGGCTTGTATCGCTTTGAAAACGCGCAACGCTTGCCAGTCATCGTGGACGATGAAGCATCGCCGGACGATTTGGTTGAACTGGGCACGTTCCAAGTGCCGGTGAATGCGACGACGCAACCGCGCGCGACCTTGAATGCAAAACTCGGCGAGGTGATTCGGCTCGATGGGTTTGATGCGGATGCGCGCGTGCGCGCGGGACAAGTGTTTGCGTTGACCTTGCATTGGCAAGCGATGATAACCCCACAAAAAAATTATCAGGTGTTTGTACACGTGCTCGATGCAAATGGAAATTTGGTCGCGCAACAAGATAATGCGCCGCGTCAAAATCATTATCCGACACGCATCTGGGATGCGGGCGAGCGCGTGCCGGACACGTACACATTTACGCTCAATCAACCTGGGACGTATCGCATCATCACCGGGATGTACGACGCGCAAACCGGCGAACGCTTGCCGGCATTCGATACGCCGGGCAACGAGTTGCCGGATCGCCGCATCGTCGTGACCTCGTTCGAGGTGACGCCGTGATGAATCGCGTACCCAAGTCGCTCGCTGTGTTGCTCGTCGTGTTCGCAACACTCGCCGCATTCTACTCGGTCATCATTCCAATTTTCGAGGGACCGGACGAAGACGATCATTTCCGTCACGCCAAATTCATCGCGGACAATCGCGCGTTGCCGGTACAAGCATTTGAGACCGGCGGCGGCATTGCCGGACATCAAGGTTGGCAACCACCGTTGTACTACTCCTTCGTCGCGCTCGTCATTGCACCGATTGACAAGTCCGACCACGAGCAACAACTATGGCGCAATTACGAAGCGACATTCGTCGGCGATCCTGCATGTTGTGGGCGCAACATTTATTATCATCCCGACTCGCAAAATTTTCCGTACCGTCGCACGACGCTCGCGGTTCATCTCGCGCGGCTTGTCTCTATTTTGTTTAGCTTGATTACGATTGCCGCGACATTTTTTATCGCCAAAACACTTTTAACAGCAAGCAAATTGACAATTGACAATTATCAATTACCAATTGCCGTTGCATCTGTCGTCGCTTTTAATCCCAGCTTCCTTTTTGCATCCGCGCTCGTCTCGAACGATGCACCGCTTGCCGCATTCTCGTCGCTCACGTTGTTGATGTGGGTGCGCTGGTTGACCAATCACAAAACCGTCACAACAAAATCGGTGGTGCTCGCCGGTGTGTTTCTCGCGTTGGGTGTGCTGACCAAAACCACCGCGCTCGGACTCGTGCCGTTCACGATTTTGGTTTTTGCGTACATCGCGTTTCGTCAACGCTCGCTTCGTTTATTCGTTCTCTCGTCTGCGATTGTGGGCGGAATTATTTCATTCGTTGCCGGCTGGATGTTTGCACGCAACCAAATTTTGTACGGCGACCCACTCGCACTCAAGTTAATGACCACGTCCGCGCTCTTTCCGCGCTCCGGCGAATTGACGCCGCCCGAACTGTTTCAGATTTCACTTCCCTGGATGTGGCAAACGTTTTGGGGCGGTCCCACGCCCGGCGATTTTGCGCCAGAACTTTTGGTTGCACTCGGTGTTGTGTCAATCATTTCGCTGATCGGTTTTACGTTTTACGTTTTCCGAATTGCGAATTACGAATTGCGAATCACGCTTCTCGCTTTACTCACCTGGCTCGCCTTCATCCTTGTCGCGCAAATCCGCTTTATCACGATGACGACCGGCGCGGATCAAGGTCGCTACCTTTTCCCGGCAATTTCTGTGATCGCGCTCGTCATCGCATTCGGCTGGCAGGAAATCACGGATCACGCATCACGTATGACGCATCACGCATTGCGCCTTGGCTCATTGGCTCATTGGCTCATTGGCTCATTCTTCCTTCTCGCCCTCTTCGTCCCGTTCGCCTACACGCTTCCGGCGTACGCGCGCCCGGAACTTGCGACCGCGAACGACTTTGCGCGCATCACGAACATCGTGCGCATCAACTTTGCCGATCAAATCGAATTGGTCGGATACGATGTGGACACGCGCGCAATTAAACCCGGCGCGACTCTGAACGTCACGCTCTACTGGGGCGCGCTCGCGCCGATGAACGAATCGTATCGCATGTTTGTGCATCTCATCGGACAGGATGATCGGAGCGCGGGCGGCGTGGATGTGATCCCAG
>CAZPIR010000495.1:0-2131 GCA_964586085.1 uncultured Anaerolineaceae bacterium
CGAACGCTCCATCTCCGAGCAAGGTCTGTTCCCGGCAGTGGACCCGCTCGCTTCAACCTCGCGTATCCTTGATCCGAACATTGTGGGCAAGGAACACTATGATTGTGCGCGTGGCGTGCAACGTGTTTTGCAACGCTACAAGGAATTGCAAGACATTATCGCGATCCTGGGTATCGAAGAATTGAGCGAAGACGACAAACTCGCCGTGGCACGCGCGCGCAAGATTCAACGCTTCCTCTCGCAACCGATGCGCGTCGCCGAAGCGTTCACCGGTCGCCCGGGCAAGTACGTGCCGGTCAAGGAAACCGTGCGCGGTTTCCGCATGATTCTCAACGGCGAACTCGATGACGTGCCCGAAGGTTATTTTTACATGCGCGGCGGAATTGACGAAGTGCGCGAAGCGTTCCGCGAAGGGAAATTGTAATTCACATGCCGACAATCAAACTCGACATTGTCACGGCTGAACGTCTTGTTCTCAGCGAAGACGTAGAGTATGTGAGCGCGCCGGGCGTGAGCGGGGTGATTGGTATCTTGCCGCGTCACGCGCCGCTCATCACGTCGTTGACCGAAGGTGAGTTGCGCTATAAAAAAGCCGGTCAAGAACTTGTGTTTGCAATTGGCGGCGGCTTTCTCGAAGTGCGACCCGATAAAATTATCGTGCTCGCGGACAGCGCCGAACGCGCCGACGAGATTGATGAACAGCGCGCATTACAAGCACGCGAGCGTGCCGTCCAGGCGTTGAAAGAAAAACCGGCGAGCGATGTGGTTGCGGCTCGTCTTGAACGCGCGATTCGCCTCGCTGATACTCGTTTGCGCGTTGCCAAGCGTCGCCGCAGTTCGCGCGAGCCATCTGCTGGTCCTGAGATCGAGACATAGGCATTCATGTTTGTTCGTCAGATTGGGATTGACCTGGGAACGGTCAACGTTCTCGTATATGTGAACGGGCGAGGGATCGTACTACAAGAGCCCTCGCTTGTTGCGTTATCGCAAAACGATTCGCGTTTGGTCGCGCTCGGTGAAGAAGCCAAAGCAATGCTGGGTCGTACGCCGGAAAATATCGAAGTGATGCGTCCGATGCGCGACGGCGTTATTGCCGATTACATGGTGACCGAGGCGATGCTCCGCTACTTTATCATGAAAGTGTGCGGACGGATTCAATTGATGTTTGGCGTCAAGCCGGACATTTCGATCAGTATTCCGGTCGGCGTGACAAGCGTGGAAGAACGCGCAGTGCACGATGCCGCAATCGCCGCCGGTGGTCGCACGGCGCACCTGGTCCCGGAACCGTTTGCCGCCGCGCTCGGTGCGGGCTTGCCTGTTCACACGCCGACTGGCAACATGGTTGTGGACATTGGCGGCGGCGCGAGCGAAGCGGCAGTCGTTTCGATGAATGGCATGGTTGTGTCGAGTGCGGTGCGTATTGCCGGTTTGAAGATGGATGAAGCGATTGCGACCTACATTCGCAAAAAGTACAACTTGATGATTGGCGAGCAAACTGCTGAAGATATCAAGATGCAAATTGGCAGTGCATTGCCGATGGAAGAGGAACTCACGCTTGAAGTGCGGGGACGCGATCAGGTTGCCGGTTTGCCGCGCACGATTCGGGTTTCGTCCGGCGAAATCACAGAGGCAATCTCAGAACCTCTGCAAGCCATCTCGGCGGTTACACGTTCGGTGCTCGAAAAAACGCCGCCCGAACTTGCCTCGGACATTATTGATCGCGGCATGGTCATGGTTGGTGGTGGCGCACTACTGCGCAACATTGATCGCTTTTTGACGAAGGAAACCGGCGTGCCATGTTACGTCGCCGAAAATCCAATGGCGTGCGTGGCGATTGGAGCAGGGCGCGCACTCGAACAATTGGACATGTTGCGTAAAAGTATGCCTCAGTTGTAGGTTTCAGGTTTCACGGTTCAAGTTCCAGGTTAATCAAATACAAGAGCCAGTGGAGAAAAAATCCGACTGGCTTTTTCTTTTACCTTGAAACCTAAAACTTGAACTTGCGACTCACAAATAATATGCCATGCTTTGCAAGCCCACGACCGGGTCAATGTTGTAAACCTTGATATCACCCGGCACGTTGAGCGAAATGGGCGCGTAATTCAGAATCGCCGACACACCTAGCTCGATC
>CAZPIR010000495.1:2141-3266 GCA_964586085.1 uncultured Anaerolineaceae bacterium
GGTTTGCGCGACATCGGCGGGCACGGCGAGGATGACGACGCGAATGTGTTGCTCGCGAATGGCGCGTGGCAGTTCGGTAATGTTCTGCACCTCAAGGTTGGCGATGCGTGTGCCGATCTTGGTCGGCGCGTTGTCGAAGATCGCGACGAGCCGAAACCCTTTTGGTTCAAAGCCGCGATAGTTGGCAAGCGCGTGACCCAGGTCGCCCGCGCCGATGAGCGCCACATCCCACACGCGATCCACGTGCAAAATTTGGCGTAGTTGTGTTTGCAAATATTCGACGTTGTACCCGGTGCCTTGTTTGCCAAACTCGCCAAAGTACGACAGGTCTTTGCGAATTTGCGCGGACGAAAAACCGAGCCGCTCGCCCAACTCTTGCGACGAGGTGATCGCTTTGCCTTCACGCGCCAGCAATTCCAGCGTGCGCAGATAAATTGGTAGTCGCTCGATTACGATTTCCGGAACGATATCGCTAGCCATAGTGTTTCTCCTCGCATCACCCTCGATGCGCTTTCCCTTATCATAGCACGAATCGGCACAGTTCGCAAAAGCACATTTGCCAAGCGCGCTTCTTTCGCGCATAGCAATATTTGATTTATGGTGTTGAGGCAGATAGCAGAACAAGCCGACGTACCCTGGGACAAAAAGCAAAAAGAATTTAACCTTTCAATGCCTCAAAACACCTTGATTCCTATTGAGTAATGCTGGGAGGACATGTTAGAATCCAAGTGTTTCGTTGCGCTTCAAGCATCTCATTTAGATTACAAAGGAGTTCCTATGCGATCCACTTTGCGCAAGTTGTGCTTGATGGTTTTACTGGATTTGGTTGCCCTCATGTGGTTTGTTGGTACAGCGACGAACGTGACGAGTGAAGGTTTGATGGTCCCTACCCCAACGCGGCGAATTGTCTCTACTGCGACCCCGACGCGGCAAACCTCGCGTGTGGTAACGTCTACCCCCCCAATCCGTGCGCCCGAACGTGAACACATTACGCTGGACATGAATCCCAGCGCGGATTCATGCCTACTGATCAATACCACTGTGTTTTTTACATGGACCTTTTATTCGGATACCGCTACACAGATTACCCCTCTGTTTATGCTTTATACGCCAATGGGTATCATG
>CAZPIR010000496.1:0-3264 GCA_964586085.1 uncultured Anaerolineaceae bacterium
GTCCGGTCGCTTCCGCCGGTTCCGGCAAACCCCACAAGATGATCGGCACGTTTAAACTCTCGACCAGGTCGAGCGCGAGGTCGCCCATCGTGAACGTGCCGCTCTGAATAATCAGCGCGTCAATTTGCGCTTGATGAAAAAATGTCGTTGCGCGCGCGATCAAGCCAGGCGTGGGATTGTCCGGGTTGTCGAGAATAATATCGTCCGGCGCAATCAGTTCGACGTTGGGAAATTGTTTGAGCGCGGCGACCGAGCGTTGATACAATTCGCGCGCCGCTTGATAATCGAAACGACTGCGCGCGAGACACGCCAAGCCGAGTCGCAAAGTGGGAAACGTGGGCATTTTGATAGACTCCTTGAAAAACAGTTTGAAAGATTATCCCTTGACCGCGCCGGCGGTCAAGCCGCGCACGAGAAAACGTTGCAGGAAAACGAAAATGATCATCACCGGCACGGTGACGACGACGGACGCCGCCATCATCCCCGCCCAGTCGTGTTTGAATTGACCCAGGAACGACAGGAGCAAGCCCGGCGGAATGGTGCGAACTTCGACACTCGTTGCGAGCGTAAGCGGGTAGAGCAAATTGTTCCAGCCATCGAGAAATGAAAAGAGACTGACCGCGAGCAAACCCGGCGCGACCAGGGGCAGGATGACGTGGCGCAGTGCGCCAAGCCTGGTGCAACCATCAATCAGCGCGGCTTCTTCGATTTCGGAAGGGATGCCGTCGAAAAAGCCCTTCATCATCCACACCGAAAATGGCACGGCAAAGGTCGTGAACGAAATGATCAGACCCAGGTATGTGTTGATGAGACCCAATTGACGGTACATCACATAGAGCGAAATTAGAATGAGCACGTGCGGAAACATTTGCGTCGAAAGAATCGCGAGCAAGAGCGGACGCTTGCCGCTGAAACGCAAACGCGAAATCGCGTACCCCGCGAGCGAGGCGACGACCATTGCCAGGATTGCCGTCGCCGTGCACGTGATGACACTGTTACGCACGTAGGTGATAAAGTCAGTGTAGCCGACCGTGAGGTTGGCATAGTTCTCCAAGGTCGCCGGCATTGGGAACCATTGCGGCGGCGTCATATATGCGGCGAGATTCGTTTTGAACGACGAGCTGAACAGCCAATATGCCGGAAAGATCAGAGGCATCATAACGACCAACGTGATGATGTACAACACGGTGGTCTTGATGATGCGCCGCATTCGTTTGGGGGTCATAACGCAATCTCCCGTTCAAAGCGCCGCACATAGAATGCGGTCATTACCATCAACATCACGAGCCAGATCACCGCGACGGTCGCCGCATAGCCAAAGTTGAAATCGCTGAACGCAAGCCGGAAAATGTACACCACCAGCGTCGTCGTCGAATAGATCGGACCGCCCTGGGTCATCACCCAGATGAGCGGAAAGTTGTTAAAGTTGCGGATGAGCATCAGGATCGTCGTGATCACCATAATGTTTTGGAGATGCGGAATCGTGATATTCCAAAACACTTGGAGCGGATTCGCGCCATCAATACTCGCCGCGTCTTTTAATTCGCCGGGAATGCTTTGCAAGCCGGCAAGAAACATCAGCATATAAAACGGCGTTTGATTCCACACATTCGCGGTGATGACGGCGGTCATCGCCAGGTTGGGGCGCGCGAGCCAGGGCTGGTTTGAATCAATCACGCCGAGCCCGCGCAAAATATAATTGATCACGCCGACATCGAAATTGAAAATGTACGTGAACAGAAAACCGACGACGATGAATGGCACGATCCAGGGAATCAAACAGATGCCGCGCAAGACGCGACTGAACGGCAGATTTTGGTCCAACAAAATCGCGAGCAATAGCCCGCCGATAAAACTAAACACCACCGATGCGCCGCTAAAGAAAAATGTGTTCCAGAGCGATTCCCAAAACACCTTGTCCTGCAAAATCTTGACATAGTTGTTCAGGTATGCCGGCGTCGGTCCCGCCGGGTCGAGCAGACTATAGTTGAGTGTGGACAAGTAGGCGCCGCGCGCGAGCGGGTAGAGAATGACGAAACCCATAATTGCCAGCGCGGGTGCGATGAGGAGCATCGCCAAGCCGGTTTCGTTCCAGGGACTATGCCAGCGCGCGAGCCATTTGCGCCACGTCATTGTTCCAACTTTGAAACTCACTGCATCACTCCTTTTGTCTACGTCGCCAGCAAACGCCGCGTATTTTCCAAACCCTTGCGCGCGGCAGTTTCGGGATCGGGCAGGGGCAACGCTTCTAATGCCAGGTAACCGGCATAGCCCACCTCGCGCAGAACGCGAATGAGGGATGCCAAGTCCAGGTGTCCCGCGCCGGGATACCAACGATTGCTGTCAGAAAAATGGACGAGCGCCAAATGTTTGCCGGCGGTGCGAATTGCGTCTTGCATGGAAACTTCTTCGATGTTCATATGAAAATTGTCGAGCAAGATGCCCGACGAACGCAAATTATTTTCCTGGATGAGTGCGACCATTTCGGCGGCACGATTAAAGCAATTCGTTTCGTACCGATTGATCGCTTCGAGCGCGAGCGTCACCCCGCGCGCGCCGGCATATGTGTCAATCTCGCGCATATGCTCGGCGATGCGTGCCATTTGGACGCGGCGCGTGGTTTCATCGTGGCTGACGTTGCCGTGTACCACGCCAACCATTGCCAGCGTGCCGAATTTTTGGCAGAGGTCAATGTGGAGGTGGATGCGTTCTAACGCTTGTTGACGCACGCGCGCATCCGCATCGGCGAAACTGAACGTGTCGCCGCCGTAGACTAACCCAGGTCCAATCGAACTGACCGGCAAATGATGCGCGTGCAACTGCGCGCGCACCGTGTCCACGTCAACTTTCCACAAATCGTGAAGGTGAAGTTCGACGGCGTCGTAACCCAGCGCGGCGGCTTGTGCGATGCCGTGCTCCAAACCGTTTTTGAAAATGATCGGCGCGCCGCGTGGATTATCGGGAGAAACGGAGAGACTGATCTTCATGGAGGTCGCTTTCGAGTAAACGCGCGCCAATACGGGAGAGTGTATTGGCGCGCGTTGTACATTGCAACTTACAAACCGTAGACGATCTTGAGGTTCGCCTGCGCGTACTTGAGAATCTTTTCAATCGAGTCGTTCGTCGTGACCGCTTGTTGCATCGCGACAACCATGAATTCGGACGCCGCTGCCAACTTGGGACCAAAGGGCATGGGGACCGAGGACGGAATGATCTCTTTAATGTACGTCTACGTGATGCAGAAATTGTTGTGGTGTTTGACAA
>CAZPIR010000497.1:0-3261 GCA_964586085.1 uncultured Anaerolineaceae bacterium
GCTTGCCGGAATTGCGCACGTGGCGCGGATTGCTCGTCACGCCATCAATGTTCCAGTTTTGATTGGCGTACCGCACTTCGTCAATTTTCGCGCTGTCGAGATAAAATTTCATTTTGATTCTCCTCATGTGAGAATTCAGAATTTAGGATTCAGGATTCGGAATAAAAAATTTTGCTTCTGAATTCTGAATGCTGACTCCTGAATTCTGTTATCAGTTTGGTTTGACCAACGGTTTAAGCGTTTTGCCGGCGATGAAATCCACAAACGCTTGCTCGAGATTTTCGAGCGATACCACATCGGCGATCATGCGTTGATACTGGGGACGGCACGTGCGCAACAGTTGCATATTCTCTTGCGCTTGGTTGATTGGAAAATAAAACGTGCGCATATAGTTGCAATCTTTACGTCGCATCTTGGGCGTTTCTTGTACGGTTGTCGGCACATCACTCTCGCCGAGGAACAAGACTGCGCCGCCGGCTTCGACCAAGTTGATCGAGGTCATGCGTCCCGGCTGACTGCCGCTCGCTTCGACGACGATGCTAAACCGGCTTTCATTTTCCGGCAAGTTGGGATCGAAACGTTTGCCGCCGAACGACAACGCCGTTTGCAATCGCGATTCGGCTGGATCGTAGACGTAGACATTTTTCCAGCCCATGCCAATCAATACAAGCAAACTGCCGAGACCGAGCGGACCGCAGCCGATGACGACGGCTTCATCGGCGCGCGCTTGTGAGTTCGTGGCTTGGACGCACGCACGAATGCCATATGCTGCGGTGCCAATCGTATCGAGCAACAATACGCCTTCGCCGTCGCTAATGTCGTCGGGCAGAGGGATGATGCTCTGCGCGGGTGCGAGCAAGTACTGCGCGTATCCGCCCGCTGTCTGCCAGCCGACGAGACCACCGCCATTCAAACAGCGATTTGTTTCGCCGACGAGACAGAATTTACACTTGCCGCAAAACTTGTGAATGTAAACCGCGCCGCGCGTGCCGATGGGCACGTTCGCACCTTCACCATTCGCCACGACGACGCCGGTCAATTCGTGCCCCGGTGTCACCTTTGCGCCGTTGTGAAATAGGCGCTTGTCCGAGCCGCAAATGCCACAGTAACTTGTTTTGAGCAACACCTCGCCCGGACCTGGTTGTGGAATCGGCGTCTCTCCGACGATGATTTTATCTTGCCCCAGAAACTTGGAACTCTTCACTCAAATTCTCCTGATGTGATTTGGAATTGAAATGGGTTAGCCCTTGACTGCGCCCGCGGTGAGACCGCGCACGAGCCAACGTTGCACGAACATGGTCAAAATCATTGGCGGCACGCTGATGACGGTTGCCGCCGCCATCAAGCCGCCCCAGTTCACCGCCGACGTGCCGATGAATTGAAATGCCGCGACGGTCAATGGCATCGTCTTGGAACCGGCGAGCACGAGCGCAAACAGAAAATAGTTCCACGAAAAAATGAACGATAGGATTGCCGAGACGGCGATGCCGGGCACGGACAATGGAATCGCGATGAGTCGCAAAACTTGAAAGCGCGAACAACCATCCATCATCGCGGATTCTTCCATATCGGGTTGCAGTTCTTCAAAGAATGAAATCATCAGCCACACGATCACCGGCATCGTGATGACCGTATGCGTGAGAATCAACGTAATATAGTTGTCGGTCATTTGCACGGCGAGTGCGATCATGTACCACGGAATCAAAAACAAAATACCGGGCGACATGCGCGCAAGCAAAATGAGGAACGCCCAATTTTGTTTTTTGAATCGTGCGGCGGCGTACGCGGCAGGCACGCCCAGGAACATGCCGAGCAAGGTTGAGCCGGTCACGATGATGACGCTGTTCACGCCGATGCGCCCAAAGTTGTTCGTCTGAATTAGATTCACATAGTTCTCGCCGGTGACCGGCGCGATGAGCTTGGGCGGGTAGGCGGTGATGTCCACGTTGTAGCGAAACGACGACATGACCATCCACACAATCGGAAACGCAATCAAGACCAACACGAGAATAATTTGCGCGTAGATAAACACGCGCATCAAAACCTCTCTCCAATTTGTGTGTTTCATGCCCCTGACCTCCGGCGCACCGCGCCCAGTGTCGCACTGGCAAGCACAGTCAACGCGAGCAAGACTAGCATAATCGCGCTCGAATAACCGAACTGAGAGAACAGGAATCCTTGGGTGAACGCGTACACATTCAACGTCATCGAAGAATTGATCGGACCACCCTGGGTCATGATGTAGACGCTATCGAAAATGCGCATCAAATCCACCGTGCGCAACATTGCCGCTACGACAATCGCCGGGCGCAACATGGGCAGCGTGAGATAACGCAAAATTTGTAAACTCGATGCGCCATCAATCACGGCGGCTTCGTACGGTTCGGTTGGCAAGGTCTGCATCGCGCCCATCACAATCAGTGCGATGAACGGCGTCCATTGCCACACCTCGACGAGCAAGATGCTTTGCAAAACGGTGTTCGGCGAGGCGAGCCAGGCTTGCGGGCGTTGTCCCAGGGCGCGATAAAAAAAGTTAAACAATCCTTGCGCGGGGTCGAACATTTGCACAAACACCAGACCAATCGCAACCGAAGGAATCACGGCGGGAAAAATGGCGAGCACGCGCGCAATCGCAATGCCGCGTACTTGTTGTCCCAGCAAAATGACGATGTACGTGCCGAGCACGAGTTCGAGGATGAGACCGGCAGCGTACAGGAAAAGATTGACGCGGACCGCCGTCCAAAAAATGGGGTCGCCAATTGCCTTGATGTAATTATCCAATCCGATAAAGACAGCCGGGTCGGGTGAACCTAACGTGATTTTGTGCAACGAAAGATACCCGGCATAGACAAAGGGAAAACCAATCATCAACACCGTAAAGAGTGCGGCGGGCGCAATCATCAGAACCGGCGCGAGACGATCGGTGGTCGAGAGCCAGCTTTCGCGTGGTTTGTTATTTACTTGAGCAGGCATCGTCTTCTCCTCAACGAGAAGCAGGGAAGATGAAGGGTTGGGAGTTGGAAGTTGGAGCGTGTTGCCCCAACTTCCAACTGGCAATCGGTAAATCGTTAGCGATCGAGTTTGTCGAGTTCGACGTCTACGGCTTTCATTGCGTCTGCCGCCGATTTTTGTCCCAGGATCACGGCGTCAATTGCATCGCCCATGATCTTGCGCGCGGTCGGTTGCTCGAATGCCGGCGGACCAACCTCGCCCGAACCTTTTTCGGACACGTACTTGACAGCAGTCGCCCATTCGCCTTTC
>CAZPIR010000498.1:0-3256 GCA_964586085.1 uncultured Anaerolineaceae bacterium
ACATCCCAGCATTCCATTCGACTCACGTTATCGTGCGTTCGCCCACGCCTCGCGTAACGTATCAAGATTTTCGACAACGAGATCGGGCACGACGCTCGCGCCGACAAGGTGCTCGCGTTTGACGACGCCGGTCAAAACCAGGATGCCTTTGATGCCGGCGCGTTGTGCGCCCTCAATGTCTGTGTCAAGTCGGTCGCCGAGCATTGCCGCCGTGTCGTGCGTCGCGCCAATTTTTTCGAGTGCCATGTCGTACATCGCGCGTTCAGGTTTGCCGACGATGATGGGCGCGACATCGCTCGCGGTGTGAATCGCGGCGATCAACGAACCCGCGCCGGGGACGAGACCTTCTTCGGTCGGAAATGTTTTGTCCGCGTTTGTGCCGAGAAATTTTGCGCCCTTGCGGATTTCGAGCGTAGCGCGTTTTAGTTTTTCGTACGTGACCTGCCAATCAATCCCAACCACAACCGCTTGTGCGTCGCGCTCGACGAGTTGAAAGCCGGCACGCGTCAGTTCATCGGCGATGCCTTCGCCGCCGACAAGATACACGCGCGCACCCGCTGGCACGAGACGCGGCAAATAACGCGCGGTCGCTTCCGCCGACGTGATAACTTGTTTGTCGGAAATCGGCACGTTCATTTGCGCGAGTCGGTTGACGATTTCAGAGGCGGGTCGCGCCGAGTTGTTCGTCGCGATAATGAAAGCGATGTTGTGGGCGCGCAGAAAATCGAAAAATGCCGGCACGCCGGGCAAATCTTGTTTGCCATGCCACAGCACGCCATCGGCATCAATCACGAGCGCGCGCGTGGAAGCGAGTGACCAAGTGTTCATCGGTATAACATCCCCACGAGAATATTGTGAACGACGGATTGTAAAATTTGGATCGCAATGAGCGCAACCAGGGACGACAGATCTAACATCCCAATCGGCGGAATGAAACGGCGAAACGGCGCGATGATCGGTTCGGTGATCGAATCGAGAAACTGAATTGCCGGATGATAGCGGTCAATCGGCAACCACGAAACGATGGCGCGCGCAAAAATTGCCATAATCATCAAGGTAAACACGAAATCAACGGCATCAATTATCAGAGTCATGCTAAACCCTTTCTCCAAAAATTGCGCGCCCGATGCGAATCATCGTCGCGCCTTCTAGAATTGCAGATTCAAAATCGTTGGTCATGCCCATCGAAAGATGTTGCCACGCCGATTGTGGCAAGCGTTCGCGCAGTTCGTCGCGCAGTTCACGCAAGGAACGGAACGCGTCGCGCGGTCGCGCATCGTCGGGCTGGGTCGCGATGGGCGCAACGGTCATCAAGCCCTGCGGTTCGAGATGGTCGAGTGCGAGAATTTCACGCGCGGCATCGAAAAATGTTTCGCGCGGCGACGCGATGAAACCGTACTTGGTCGCTTCGCCCGATACATTCACTTCGAGCAAAACCGGAATTTTTTTGCCGAGCGTTTTGGCGCGCTCGTTCAATTTTTGCGCGAGCGACACGCTGTCAATCGAGTGAACAAAATCGAACAATCTCGCGGCGTCTTGTACTTTACGGCTTTGCAAGTGTCCGATCAAATGCCAGGTGATGTTGGGTGGTTGGGTGGTTATTTGGTTCATCACGGCTGGGATTTTTTCGGATGCTTCTTCGACCCGATTCTCGCCCAAGTGCGTCACGCCGAGCAGGTGCGCGGCAAGCACCGCTTCAGCGGGAAATGTTTTGCTGACCGCGACGAGCGTGATCTCGTGCGGGTCGCGATTTGCACGCATCGCGGCGTTCTCGATGCGTTGTTGAATGGTCCGTAAATTTTGTTCGATGTGATTCATATTACACATTGCGTAGCGCAATCATTACGCCGAATCGTCCGGTCTTGCCCTGTTCGGCGCGCCACGAATAAAAGTCGTCTGTGCGATGCGCGGTGCATACGTTGGACATTTCGATTTGCTCGACGCCGAGCGCGCGCAGTTGCGTGGCGTTGGCTTGCCACAAATCGAGATGTACCCCGCCGTTGTGTGAGACGAGCAAGTCGTCGGCGTTTGTGTACGCCTCGCGCACACGCGCAATCACGTCGTCGCCAATTTGATAGCAACACGGACCAATCGAAGGGGCGATGCCGGCGATTAAATCCTGTGGACGTGTGGCGAACGTATTCATCATTGCTTGCACGGTGCGCGTGACAATTTTGAGCACCGTGCCGCGCCACCCGGCGTGCGCAATGCCAATCGCACGATGCGTTGGATCGTACATCAAAATCGGCACGCAATCGGCAAAGCGAAGCATCAAGTTTAGATTGGGTGTGTTGGTGATGAGCACGTCTACGTTTGCTCTGCGCGTGCCGCGATGCCGTTCGTCCACCAGCGCAACCTGGTCGGCTTGGGCTTGGCTTGCATCCACGGTCATTGTCTCGTCGAGCGCGAGCGCATGATGGAGTTGAGCCAGGTTCGCGGTCACGTTCGCGTTGTCATCGCCAACCACGCGGCTGAGGTTGAGTGTATTAAAGGGAGCCGGGCTGACGCCGCCGTGTCGAGTGGAAACCGCGTGGACGAGTGAGCCAGAGTCGCGGAATGAATCGAAAGCATAGTACGCGAGCGAATGGTGAGTGTGGCGTTGCATCGCGCAAGATTATACCACAACCAACGCGCGGCGCAATTGTTGGTTGTCACATTGTGATGACTGCGCTATAATCGGCACAACTTGGGGGAGATGATGTCTCGCAAAATTTTAATCGTGGATGATGAACGCTTGATCGTAGACTCGGTCAAGTACGGTTTGGAAAAAGAAGGGTTTGCGATTGTTGCCGCGTACGATGGCGAGCAAGGCGTTGAAAAATTTCGCCATGAAAAACCCGACCTGGTTTTGCTCGATGTGTTATTGCCCAAACGCGACGGCTGGTCGGTGTGTCGCGCGATTCGTGCCGAGAGCCGCGTGCCGATTATCATGCTCACCGCGCGCACCGAAGAGACGGATCGCGTCCTGGGTTTGGAGATGGGCGCGGACGATTATCTCGCTAAACCGTTTGGGATGCGCGAGTTGGTGGCGCGTGTGCGCGCGGCGTTGCGGCGCGCAACCGAGTACGTCGAGCCGGTGGCGCAGGCAATGGTTGTGGGCGAGGTGACGATGGACGCGACGAGTCATCGTGTGATGGTGCGCGGCAAGCCGGTCGAGATGACGCTCAAAGAGTACGACTTGCTCAACGCGTTGATGAGTCGCGCGGGTCAGGTCGTCAAGCGCAACGATTTGATTGACCAGGTCTGGCAAACTGAT
>CAZPIR010000499.1:0-3250 GCA_964586085.1 uncultured Anaerolineaceae bacterium
GCGTTAGGAAACAAAAGGAAAACAAAATCAGCATGGAACAATCTGTTAAATCACGCGCGGCGAACACGCTCAACCTGGGCGCGTTGCTCGTTTATTGGGTCGTGTTCGTCTCGTTCTTTGATAATCATTCATTGTTGCCTCTGCTCTCACCGTACGCCAAATCGCTCGGCGCATCCATCGAAACGATTGGCTTGATTGTCGGCGCGTACTCGGCGGTGAACCTGCTTGGCAATCTTGGCACCGGGTACTGGATTGACCGCATCGGACGCAAGACGCCGATGGTGCTGGGCTTGTTCATCGTCGCCGGGGTGCTCGCATTGTATCCGCTTGCCGGCACGGCAACTCAGTTACTCGTGTTACGCGTGGCACACGGTTTTGGCGGCGCGCTCGTCTCACCCGCGTCGCTCGCGTTGATTGACGACCGCGCGCGTCCGGGTCAGCGTGGCAAGGCGATGGCATTTTACGGCGCGTCCATCGGCTTGACGACCTTGATTGCGCCGCCGCTCTCCGGCATGTTGCGCGACCGGTTTGGATTTGGCTCGGTCTTTGTGTTGCTCGCGGTGCTCATGTTCACGAGCGCCCTGCTCACTTTCTTTTTTGTTGCCGAAACGTACACCGCGCGCGAGCAAGCCCGCGTGTCATGGCGTGTCATGCTCAATCGGCGCTTGTCGGTTTCGTACACGTCGGCATTCGCGCTCTTGTTCGCACTCGGTTTGTTGATCGTCTTTTTGCCGTTGATGGCAAATGCGCTCGGCATGTCCTCGGCGCAAACGGGAATGTTGTTCGCGAGTTTTGCGGTTGCCGCCATTTTGATGATGGCTTTGCCGATTGGTCGCATCTCGGACCGCATCGGCAGACAAATTCCGATTGTCACGGGTCTCGCAACAATCAGCCTGGCGCTGGGATTGATGCCGGTGTTTGGCAACGTGAATGCATTGTACGCGTTGATGTTTTTGTACGGCACCGGCTTTGGCATTCTCTTTCCGGCAATGACCGCGCTCATCGGCGACGAACTGCCTGCCGACGCGCGCGGTATGGGATCGGGCGTGTTCACCGCCGTGTTCTCACTCGGCGCGACCGCGGGCACGCTCGCAACCGGTTTGCTCGTCAACATTCAAAACACATTGGGCGTGCATCCCTTTCAAACTGCCGCCGCGCTCATCTTGATCGCGATTGTGTGGGCAATCATCGCGCTCGCATTGCGTCGCCGTTGATCGTTGGCAACGCACAATTCAAAACAAAACCGCGTTTCGGTAAACCTGAAACGCGGTTTTTATTTTTCCTGGGTCGTCTCTTGCATTGTCGCCGTCGTCGCGCTAGAAGGTTCCACATCTAACTCGTCGCGCAACGCACGCACACATTGTTCGTACACGCGGCGCGCCTGCGCTCGGTCGCCGCGTTGCGCGTGCGCGCGCATCATCAACCGGTACGCGTGCTCCCAACATTTATCGCGCGCGAGCACACGCTCACACCACAACACGCACTCGTCCAATTCTCCACGCGCGAGACACGCGGCGGCGAGCCGGTCGGCGGCGCGCAAGTACAACGCAAGCAAGCGTTCGCGTTCAGCGATTGCCCAATCCTCGTACCGCGCATCTGCCGCGAGAAAATCATCCGCGTACAATGCGAGCGCACGCCGAAACAAATCGAGTTGCTCCGCGTCGTTCGCTTTTTCTGCGCGCGCGATGAGCGTTGTGAATTCATCCGCATCAATCCACACATCGGCACCCTGCCGCCACGCGTACGCCGATTCCTCGCGCACGATGAATGCCGGCGTGTCCTCACTCGCGCGCTTGGGTTCGAGCGCCTTGTTCAACGCATTGAGCGCAACCTTGAAATCGCGTGACGCCGAAACGGGCGATTCGCCTTGCCACAAGGTTTCAAAAATCGTTTCGCGTTCGAGCCACACGCCGCGCCGCGCGATGAACAGTTGCATCAGTTGTCGCGCTTTTTTACGTTGCCACTCGCGCGCGGGAATTTCAATCTCGCCGCGCCACACACGAAACGCACCGAGTGTCTGCACGCGCAGTTGATAACCCGGGTGCGCGACGATGTTTTCCAAATTCATCGCGCCAAGCAAACGCGTGATGTACGCCGAGTGCTTGCGTCGTCGGGCGTACAGCAACAACGGCACACCGACGCGTGTATCCTGCCAGCCAAGCAACGTTCGTCGCGTCAACAGATAATCGTAACGCTGTTCCTGTGCGAGCGAGAGCGCATCGTCGAGGTGCGCGAGCATGCGTTCGGGTTGATCGAGATGCCAGTACGCGAGCGCGAGCCACAGACGCGATGCCGCGCGCCCGAACGTATCGCCGCACGAACGAAATGCGGCAAGCGCATCGTTCAACACATCAATTCCCTCACGGTCGCGGCGCGCATTGACCAAACTCGCGCCCAGTCCAATTTGAATCAGCGCGGCGACCCAGGCATCGCCCGCATCGTGCGCGGTTTGCAAACCCTCATTCGCATTTTGTTGCGCGCTGTCCAGGTCGCCGGCAAAACCATGCGCGCGCGTCAGCCCCCACATCGCTTCGGCACGAATACGCCGCACGGCAATTTGGTCGCCAAGCGCGATGCCTTGCTCGTAATCACGCATGGCCGTGTTCAAATCGCCATTCAGTTGACGCGCGTGCCCAAGTCTTGTGTAGCCAACGGCAACCACAAACGGCGAGTGCAAACGCTCGCCGGTGGCGATGCTTTCCTGCGCGGCAGTGAATGCAGCGTTGGGTTGACCTTGGAATGAATCAATCAACGAGAGCAAGAGAAACGTTTCGCGCGCGGCGCGCGGCGGATGCAATTGCCCGCGTTCCTCGCTCGCCCAAATTTCCAAAATCGCGCGCGCCTCATCAAATCGCCCCGTTCGTAATTTGACGCGCACGGTCAACGCATCCTCGCCCGGACCTTCCTCGTACACCGTGCGCGCCTGCCAGCGCAATTGCTCCGCCTCTTGCGCCTTGCCCATGTTCAATTTATTTTCGGCAAGCAACTGCAACAAGCGCGCGTGCGCGATGCGGTCGTCCAACCCATCGGTCAAACGCAACGCTTCTTGCAAAATATTTTCGGCTTGCGCCGGGCGCACCGTGTCGAGATACACGAGGGCTTGTCCGCGCAATGCGCGCGCAAAACCCTGGGTGTCGTTCGTGCTCCGCCAGGCGCGTTCGGCTTGCACGTACCACGCGAGCGCATCGTCGAATCGTGAACGCAAACGCGCCAGGTCGCCGAGATAAAACATCAACAACGGATGCGCGGC
>CAZPIR010000500.1:0-3242 GCA_964586085.1 uncultured Anaerolineaceae bacterium
CAATCGCGTACGGACCGTCAATGCCGCGCGCACGCAAATCGCGTTTCGGGATTGCGATGGACGCGACTTGTGCGCCGTTGACGAATTTGATTGGCGCGGTGAGCGAGAGCACCCGTTCGCCGCTCGCGCTCCACAACGTCGCGGCAAGCGCAAACTCGCCGGCGCGCGTGACGTTTACATCCGATTCGATGACGAGCGCATCGTCGTCCAATTTATAACGCGGTGTGCCGGCGAACGATGCCGTTTGCGGCGAGACTGCAAATAAAATTTGTTGCTCGCGCGCAAAGCCATTGCCGCGCGCTGTCACGCGTGCGAGATAATAGCCGCCGCGTGTCAGGTCGGTGAGCGATTGCGAGAACGACCCAGGACTCGTTTCGCTCAAGCGTGTTTCGATGGAGGCGCCGCGCGGCGACTTGCCATCGCCGAGCCATTGCACTTTGGCGCGCACATCCGCGCCCGCGATACGATTGGTCAAAGTCGCCGTGATGACGACAGGCGTGTTCGCGGGATAGGTTGCGCGATTCGCGCCGATGCTCAAACGTAAATCGGCGTCGAGGTCGGTGTACGTGGTGACGAGTGCCGGTGTGGTTGCCTTGTCGAGTCGCGTTGTGATGACCTGCCATGTCCCAGGTTGCGCGCGTGTAATCGAATAGCCGGTAAAACTGCCAATGTCCGCTTTGAGATACGTCGCGTCGCGCGGCGTGCTCGGTTCGTAGCGTGTGCCATCGGGCGCGCGCAATTTCATTTCGAAATCACCGGCGCTCCAGCGCGCGAGAAAACGCGCGGCGCGATTCGCATCCAGCGTCACCGTGCGCGTGACCGATTCGCCCGGGCGCAACGGTTCGATGTTGGTCGGCGTCATGTTGCGCGATGCAATCGGCTCGACCGGCGCGGCGGCAAAACCAAGCGGACGCGCGTCCGGGTCGCGCAAGCCGTTACGCAAATAGCGTTCGTACGTTTGAATCGGATAGAGGTACGCCGTGATGTTAAAGGGTAGGGGATTCGGATTCCAATCGTGCGCGTCGGCGTTGACGATGCGACGCACGAGCGGACCACTCAAGGCGTGCGCGCTGTACTGTTCGATGAGTCCATCGCTCGCCGGAAAAAGTTTGAGCAAATCGAATCCAGGTTGATTGCGCGCATCGCCGGTGAGCAAATCGTACGGCACGGTCGCGCGCGGTGAGTGCGTGCGATTGAACAAAGTTGCGTACTCGGGCGAGAGTTCAATCGTGGAGGGTTCGTTGGGGCGGTCTTCGATTTCGCGGACGAGGAGCGGGTACCACAGTTGCACGCCGGCTTGGGGTGTGCCGAGGATAATCGCACGACGCACATCGTTCTGATAAAAACTCGATTCGAGGTATGCGCGCGTGTTCATCCCGCCCATCGAAAATGCAATCACATCCACTTGGGTCGCGCCGGTTTTTGTTTTCACATCCGCAATCACATTGCGCAGAGTTGCCGCGTTTTGAAACAAGGTGTGATTCGGCGTGATGCCTTGCGCGTAAAAAACCGGAATGCCATCGCGTTCGAGGTATTGGCGCAAATAACGAAACTCGGTGTCGTCGAACTTGTCCGACTCGGCGGTGTGCCAGCCATGCACGAGTACGACCGGCAATTTGAAGGCGCGGGCGAGTTGCACACTGCTCACTACACTTGCGCCGCGCGGTGTACCGACCCAGGCATTGTTGCGCGCGTCGAAAGCAATCGCGGTAATCACATCGTCGGCGAGTCCATCGTTCGGCGTGTACGTTTTGAGTTGCGTGCCATCGAGTACGGTCAAGCCGCGTAGAGTGCCGAACCAAATTCGTTTTTGCGAATCCGCGCCGAGCGCGCGCACGATGGGACTGGGCAAGCCATCGCGTTCGTTGTACACGCGCACGGTGCGCCCGTCGAACACGGCCGCGCCGGAATCTGTGCCGAACCACAAACGATTGTCGGGCGCGACGAGGAGTGTGTTGATGCGATTGCTCGGCAAGCCGTTGCTCGTGGTAAAGCGCGCGACGCCCTTGCCATCGTGAAAAAATGCGCCATCGTTTGTCGCGACCCAGACATTGTTGCCGGCGTCGAGCGCGAGCGCGTTGACAAAATTGTTGTTGAGCGAGACGCGTGTCCACTGTTCGTTTTCGAGCCGCGCAATGCCGGCGCTCGATGTGCCGACCCACACGCGATTGAGTTTGTCTACGGCAACCGCCGTGAGAAAGTTGCTGGGGATTTGCGAATTCGAGGTGTTGTAGGTTTTGCGCGTCGTGCCATCGAACAAGGTCAGCCCGCCGCCGTTCGTCGCAAAATAAATTTTGTCGCCGAGCAAGGCGATGCCGGTGATGTGCGCGTTGCCCAAGCCGTGCGCCGCTGTGTACGTGACCCAGTATTTATCTTGCAAACTTGTCGCACCGCGCGTCGTGCCGACCCAGGTCGCGCCGTCGCGTGCAAAGGCGATGCTTGTGACGTAATTGTCGGCAAGCCCGTCGCGTTGCCGGAACGATTGAAATGCGGGCGTGTCGGCGTGCGCGCGCGACAACATCAACGCGGCGCACACGCCGAGCGCAACGATTAGCAAACGCGTAAATGAATTTGGGCGAAAAAATTTTTTTAGCATAGCGAACAACTCGAATCGCTACTGAGACTGGTTGAAATGATTCTCGACCTTGAACGCTTCGATCCAGCGTTGCACTTCGTCGAGCGGCATGAGCGACACTTCGTCCACGCCGCTGTCCTTGCTGTAATAATCAAAGGGATTATCGAGTCGGCGAATGAGCGCGAGCATGTACGTCGTCATGAAAGCGATCAACCCGACAAAGAACAGGGATTCCCACATCTCGGCGATCTTGGTGACCCACAGCGCGACGATGACGGAAATATTGGTCGCTTCGGCAATGGCGTAACCCGAAGGCACAAAAAACGTGCCGCGAATCGTGCGAATGCGAATCAAGGTTTTGCGAATCACGCCTTGTTCTTGTTTGATGCGCGCAACCGCGCCGCTCGCACCCGCTGATTGCAAGCCATCCAAAAACCGGTTGAGCTTGGATAGCTCGGTCATCAATACATCGGTGTTTTGTTTTTTGTAAAACCAATTTTTGAGCGTGATGGTCAGGGTGAGCAAGTGCTCGATGCTTTCACGCGCAATCGGCGCGCGTGTGTCGCGATAGATCGAAGCTAGTTCGTCAAAGAGCGAATGCAAACTCGCGGCGAGGTCGCCGGGCAAGCGTTCGGCTTCTTTGTAATCCATCAACACGCCGGTGATG
>CAZPIR010000501.1:0-3233 GCA_964586085.1 uncultured Anaerolineaceae bacterium
TCACGCATCCAGTTAACTCGACATTCAGCTCCGGCGCAACGGTGTGAGTCTCGGCAAGCGTGAGCCGACCCAGGTCGCTTTTCTTTGGCGCCGGCGTGATGATGGGCGTCGGCAACGGCGTCGCGTCCGTCCAGATGGGCGCCGAGTACGCCGTGTCACCGTCGGCTTGCACGATGCGCACAAAATAATAGTGCGCGGGTGCGCCGGAGACATACGCATTCCAGGTTACGGGCGAGGTGGTGAATGTTTGCGTGCCGACAATTCTGCCATTGTCATAGAGGTAAAGTTGAAATGGTTCCGGGTCGGGATCGTTGACCTGGATTGTGAAAATGAGCATCGGCTTGGTTGGAATCGTCGCACCCATCCACACGCCATCGCTTTGCAGGGTGAGCGCGAGATTAGCGTCTTCGGTCGCAAAGACACGCCGCGCGCGCAACGCCTCCAACACATTCGCGCGCGTGAGCGACGGCGCGACAATGCCCACGCGATGCGTCGAATCCGCGCCCCAGTTGAGCGCATGATGATCGGAATTATTGGTGGGCGCAACGCGCCATTTTTTGTACAAGCCCGTGGTGAATGCAGATTCAAAGGTAGCATAGTTGCCCTGGGCATTGTTGCCCACTTCGAGGAGCGCCACCACATTCGATGCGGTGGCATTGTAACCCAGGTTGTTGAAATCGCCGCCATACTTCCAATCCGGGTGATTCAGTTGCACGATGGCATTGGGTTGACTGCCCAGCCAGGCGTAAAATTTTTCAAGCGTGTCGTAATTTGGATCGTTGCGCGTGATCCAGGTTTCGCTGTTCCAAACATTCGCGTGCCCGTCGGAACTGGTGTACTCGAACGCGCGCAAGCCGACGAACGCGCCATCGGCAGTCACACTGTTGATGGCGCGCGCCGTTTCATCCCACTCTTCCTGCGTAATCCAGGTATCGTGATCGGTCAAGCCGAAAAAGTGCAAGCCATTCGCGCGCGCCGTGTCGAACGCCATTTGCGGCGGACCACTGCCATCGCTGACCGTCGAATGCGAATGCAGGTCGCCCCAGTACGCGAACATGCCGTTCGATAATCCGCGACCTGGAATCGGCGCGGGTGCGGCAGGCGGAGTGACGAACGTGCCGGGGCTGGGTGTGCCTCGCAAAAAATCAAACGTCATTTGATTACGGTCAGACACGCCGTAACGTTGCAAAGATTTTGGTGCAGAGGCACTCGCATCGCCGCCGAGACCGACTGCCGCAAAATTGCCATTGCCCCATGCCACGGCGTCAATGATTTGATCGGCGGGACCGAGCAAAAGAATTTCGTCGCCGGAATTGGACAATGCGACGGAGCCATTTGCCCATGCGGTGTACTTGGTGAGATTAGGCACGCCGAGCGTGTCGGTCAAGGTGCCGGTGGTGATGAGTTCAAAATCGGGGTCGAAACCGAACCGCGCGCGAAACTGCGCCGCGTTCCGCGCGACGATGACCCATCTCCCCGGCAACAAGAGAGTGCCGCCTGGAAACTGGTACATGCTTTCACTGCCACCGCGCGTTTCTTCGTCTCCAATTTTATAATGACCGAGATCAGCGGTGAAAAGCGTGCAGTTGTAGATCTCTACAAACTCATCCCCTTCGTCAGTCATAATGCCATCGAACAACACTTCGGTAATCAACAAATTTACTGGCGTCGGAATCAAGGTGGGCGTTGCCGTATTCGTCGGAGTGCGCGTCAATGTCGGCGTGTTAGTTGAGGTGCGTGTCGCCGTGCCGGTGGCGGTGCGTGTGGCAGTCGCAGTGTTGGTCGCCGTTGGCGTGTTGGTTGAGGTCGGCGAACCGACGGTTTGCGTGTACGTCACGCGCATCGCCAGCCAATCGAGCGCAATTGTGCAACCGGATGTCAGTCCCTGGGTTTGAATCGCCACAATGAGCGATGAATTAATTTCGGTCGGCGTCCAGGTATGTCCCCAAACATCGGTGGGACTTGCCAGAATTGATGCGCCATTAGGGTCTGTCATTCCCAGCGTGCCGGTATTTTTAGCGGCAGTGTAGGTTGTGCCATTGTCCCAACTGAGTGAGACATTCAGCGAGGCAGTACATGAGCCGGCAGAACGCCAAGCATCTGGGCGAACCTCGATGCCGGTGATGGTGGCATCACTCGGCAACGCGAACGCGTAACCGCGATAGCGTTGTGTGGTGTTGGTGCTAGTGCGCGCGGCAACAGCAGTGTCGTTGGCAAAAGCGTTGCTGGCATTCGCAAAAGTCGTGTTGGCGGCAACGCTGGGCGAAAGCCAACCGGTATCAAGTGCCAACGCCGCGGGGACAATCAAGAGGAACGAAAAACATGCGAGGTAAAGACCTAGCAACCCTGCCCCGGCAACCCAAAAGCTACGGCGATTTTTCATTGCCGAACCCTCCTGCTGTTCGATTGGTCATGCTAAAGGTGACGAACGAACTACAAGGTACGTGTGATTCACCTGGTCAGTGAACTGCGGTCACGTACGGGGCAAAGAAAAAATGCTGGGCAAAGTTAAAAAAGTTGGGCAGATTATATTCAAATTTTTCCGGGGCGCAAGTTTGGGGGTGTGGCGTTCATCTGCCGGTTTGCCACACCCTAATCAGGATACGTCGTGTCGGTGATTTGGCGCGGGAACGTGGCGACGATATTTTGTTCGAGTGATTCGAGAACAGTTGATAAAGTGAGTGAAGACATTTTTTGAGAACCGATTAGACTATTTTAACCGCGCGAGTAATTCGTCAATTCTGTTTTCCAGTAAATGCTTGGTGAAGTCTGGTTTTCCGGGAAATCCTCTGTTGCCAACAATTGCGTTTGTGTCATTGAAACCGAACCCGAAAAATTTATCCGGTTTATCTTTGGTTTTGGTTTTCACTTGAGGAAGCAAGCACCCCATTTCCTCATCGGTAAATACAAGAACCATGCTCCGCCAAAATTTCCTTTTGGATTTGATATTAGCACCCGTATCATAGTTGGGATATAAACCAAAAAGGAAATAAACATCAGCTAAATTTGGTTCATACCTATCTCGAAAATTATTGAACCAAAAATTGTAGATGTGATGTTTGGGTTCATTATGTTTTACATACGCACGCGAACTTTTGACTTGCACTCGGAGGATTTTAGAAGTCTGCGTGTTCAGAATAAGTAAATCAATCCCTTTTTGTTGCCGACTTACTGGCACAAAAACCGAGAAGCCGTCATTCTTTTTAAAAAATTTCTGAATTCGTAGAATGACT
>CAZPIR010000502.1:0-3216 GCA_964586085.1 uncultured Anaerolineaceae bacterium
AAGATGGACGCCCATGTCAGGCTCCGTCATCCGTCATTCCAGGAGAATTCACATGCTAACCAATACAATTTCTCGCCGCGATTTATTACAACGTGCCGGACTCGTCGCCCTGGGTGTGGCGACCTTGCCGACCTGGATGCCACGCCTCGCGCTCGCACCGCAAAACGCGCCGACACGCGGTGATGTGCTCGTCTGCGTCTTTATTCGCGGCGCGGCAGATTGTCTCAACCTGGTCGCACCGCACGGCGACAAGGATTATTACGCCGCGCGCCCCACGCTCGCCATCGCGCAACCCAAAACCAATCAAAATCAAACCGCGATTGACCTGGATGGATTTTTTGGATTGCATCCGGCGTTGCGTCCATTCAAAGCGATTTACGATGCCGGCGATCTTGCGATTGTGCATGCGGTTGGTTCGCCTGACCCCACGCACTCGCACTTTGATGCGATGGATTACATGGAACGCGGCACGCCCGGTGAAAAACAAATGACGACCGGCTGGATTGGTCGCCACTTGCAAATGATGGCAACATCGAATCAATCGCCCTTCCGCGCGATTGGCATGGGTTCGCTGTTGCAACAATCTCTGCGCGGTCCCGTGCCGGCGACCTCGTTGCAATCCATCGCCGACTTTCATCTGCAAGGCGATCAGAAACGTGTGCAAGCAATTCAAACTGCACTCGCGTCGTTGTACGAAGGCGAGGGATTGCTCGAAGCGAACGGACAACAAACTCTGCGCGCGATGAACGACCTCGCAAAAATTACCGCCTCGGCTTACAAGCCGGCGAACGGCGCAAAATATCCCGACACAACATTCGGCAAATCCATGTTGGCAATCGCGCAGTTGATCAAGTCCGGCATCGGCGTCGAGGTCGCGTGCGCCGACCTGGGTGGCTGGGACACACACGTGCAACAAGGCGGCGCGGAAGGTCAGCAAGCCCGACTCGCCGATGACCTGGCGCAAAGCATCGCCGCGTTTTACACCGACATGGGCGACGAAATGAAGCGCGCGACGCTCGTGACGATGACCGAGTTTGGTCGCCGCGTGCAAGAGAACTCGAATCGCGGCACCGATCACGGACACGGCAGTGCGATGTTTGTGATGGGCGATAACATCAACGGCGGCAGGGTGTACGGCGAATGGCCTGGGTTGGGCAAGGATAATTTGTACGGACCCGGCGACCTCGCGGTGAGCACCGACTTTCGCGATGTGTTGGGTGAGATTGTGCAAAAACGATTGGCAAATCAAAATCTCGCGGGCGTCTTTCCGAATTACAAAACATTCAAGTTTCGCGGCGTCGCCAAAGAACAGACCGCGATGCAAAGCGCGCCGAGTCACACCATCGAATTGCCGTTCAACATTCGAATTCCTCTGCCGGCGTAAACGAACCCCACAAATCAAAACGTCCACATTCCCAAGGAGTGTGGACGTTTTGATTTGCGATCGCCGTTTGAATTTTACACCGGTTCTGCCACAACCACACGATCACGCCCCTGACTTTTAGCGCGATAGAGCGCGGCGTCGGCAGATTTTAGAACAGCGTCACCGTTCAACCCGTGAAAAGGAAAAATCGCCACGCCCACTGAAATCGAGGTTGTTTCGAGCGTTTGGTTTTTGTACTCCAGGCGCAAATTTTTAACTCGCTGGCGTAAAAACTCGGCGCGTTCCCTGGTAACCTCGGGCGAAGCTTCCGGCAAAATCAGGACAAATTCATCGCCACCATAACGACAAGCAATGTCAGCATAACGAACTTGCTCGGCTAGCAATTTTCCCAATTCCTGCAACAAAACATCACCGGCGGCGTGTCCCAGTGTATCGTTGAAATGTTTTAGGTGGTCAGCGTCCAGCATAATGATACCCAGCGGAACTCGTTTGCGCGTCGCGCGTTGAATTTCACGTTCGAGTGTCTCTTCGAGATAACGCCGATTAAACAAATTCGTCAAATGATCGCGAATAGATTGTTCCCGCAATTGCACCTGACTCTCTGCGAGTTGGCGTGTTTGATAATCAATCTGCTCCAAGTCGCGTTGGCTGACCGCATTTGCGAGAATGCTGAGAACCGAAGTGCAAAAAACAAAACCCAGGAAACTTGGGAGATTGAATGCGACGGTCGCCGGGCTGGACAAAAGCACAATCAACAATCCTGCCCACTGGAGCAACGCCAAAACAATTGTAATGACCGTCGGCGTAAGGATGCTGGACAACAAGACTGTGATCGCAATATAAGTAAGAGGAACAAAATCTCCTCGGAGAATGGCGGGGTCTAACATTAGCGAGCCCCAGGGTCCAATCACGGCGCTCACAATCAACAATCCGGTTGACCAGTAATAATGCCCGGCACGAAGCAAACCGTACGCGATTGAAACCAGGAGAATCAGCCCAGTGATTAGCTCGACGTAGATAGTGCGACGTAGAGTGTTGGGAGGATTGACGATCAACACCAGAACAAGCGCGGCGAGGGTCAAGGCAAGGATAAATAACAATATCCAAACCAGGAGATGTGCCCGACGACGCTCTGGTTCAGAATGTGTGCCCGGTGTTCTCGTCAACCAATCTAATGCAAAGATGAATTTTGTCATTGAATTCAAATCTCTGAAAAGATATGTCGTTTGGCGTGACTAAAACATTATTCCCGCTCTCTGAATAGAAAGCGGGAATAAAACTAAACAATAAACGCACCGGGATTGCACATCCCGCGCGGGTCCCATTTGTTCTTGAGCGCGCGCATCACGTCGAGCAAATCCGGTTGATGTCCCCACGCGTCGTTCGATGTGCCACTCAACACCACCGCGTATCCGCCAACCGCACGCGCCGATTGACGCAACGTCTCCATCGGCGCATTGTGCGCATAGATCATCCCATTCGCAAAATCAATCATCGTGTGCGACGAACCCAGTTTTGAAATCACACCCGGCAAATCTTTTGCTGGCACACCCACACGCGCGAGCACGCCTTCGCGCGACGCGGCATTGATCCACTTGCCCCACAACTCGGTGCCCGATGATTCAATCTCGCCGACCACGTTGAATCCTTCTTGCTTGATTGCCTGGCGTGCCTCCGCAAGTTCAGCGTCCACATCTTCCGGCAAACCTTCGGCGGTGTAAATCATCGCGTACGGCACAGACGACCCAGGCACAGCACAACCTTGGCACAGCAACAGCGACGAGGCGATAATGCACACGCGCGCCAAACGCATTCCCAGTTTTGTGCCGCGC
>CAZPIR010000503.1:0-724 GCA_964586085.1 uncultured Anaerolineaceae bacterium
GCGACGCGTGTGCGTGCTTGCGCGCGTTCGTCAACGCTTCCTGGATCACGCGCAACAACTGCGCCTCGATGCTGGGCTCGAGCGTGTCGTCGCGCCAATCGTCCGGCTTGGAGAGCGCGACCGGCACATGATAATTTGCGCGGAATTGTTCCAGGTATTTTTCGAGCGTCGGAAAAAATCCTTTTGCCGGTGCCTCGCCCGAACGCACACCCAGGATAAACTCGCGCAGGTCGGCGTGCGCGTCCTGCGCCACGTCGCGCATCGTCGCGAGTGTTGTCTCCGCGGTTTCGATTTGGTCGTGCGCGAGTTGATCGAGCGCGACATTCGTCTGCGTGTGCATATAGCCCATCACCTGGGCGACGCCGTCGTGCAGTTCGCGCGCCATCTTTTCGCGTTCTTCGATGACGGTGAGCGTGCGTTGTTGTGCCAGCGTATCCTGTTCGCGTTGGCGATGAATCGTCACGTCACGTAAGAGCACCAGCTGTCCATCCGCGTGCGTGCCAAGCGAACTCGTTTCGACGGTGAACACGCGGCGCACGCCATCCAGTTCGCGCACCACATCCTCGTGCGCCGGCGCGCCGCGCGCAAAATGCTCGGCAAGTTGTTGCCAGTGGCTCGTCGCGTGCGCGAGCGGTTTGCCGACCACCGCGCGCGCGTTCACCTTGAGATCGCCTTGCGCCGCGCGATTCAGGTCAACGACGCGCCCAGTCGCGTCGAGAATCAT
>CAZPIR010000503.1:734-3214 GCA_964586085.1 uncultured Anaerolineaceae bacterium
ATCACGCCGATTTGGATGCGGTCGAGCACTGCGCTGTACGCAATCGGGCGCAGGTCGAGCAAGCGATGGCGCAGGATTGCCCAGCCGAAGGTGAAACCGGTCGCGGTGAATGCGAGCGGGGTGAAATTGAAAAATCCGTACGGGCGGATGCCAAGCAAATAAATCAACGTGGCAAGCAAGGGAATGCTCGTGCCGAGCAGAACCAAGCCGGTCTGGGTGCGTTGCTGACGTGACGCGGCAAAAAACGTTTGGAGCATGATGCCGACAGCAATAAATTCATAGGCGAGCGAATGGGCAATGTAAAACCAGTAGAGCGGTCCGTTCGTTTTGGCGAATGCCGGAAACCCGGCCGAAGAATCCAGACCGACGGTGGCATAGTGGAGGTGATGCCAGTCGTTCGTGAGGAGAATGAGCATGGACAGCGTTGGTAAGATGGCAAGCAAAATGATGCGGCGCGACTTGAGCCACTGGTCGTGTCCGGCGTACCAGAGCGCGGCAAGCAAAAAGCTCGGTGTCGAAATGGCAATCGCCAGGTAACGCAGTTGCACAAAAAATAACTTGCCCGGCAAATCATCTGCCAGCAGTTCGCCGCCGTATGCGATCATGTCAAGCGTGCATGCCACAAGAATGATGACGAGCAGGCGCGCGCCATCCACCGTGCGATGTTGCCAAGTGTAGAGGGCAAGCAACGCGCACAAGATCGCGGTCACAAACAGGACAAAGGCAAGTGAGGTGACTGGCATGGTCGTTTCAAGCGATTATACAATAATTTATGGTTTTACGCCGAATTAACTTTACCGATTCGCCCGTTTGTGCTACAATGTCCGCAGGGTAAATTTGCCCTATTTTGGGGACCAACATGCTCAAAGCATTCGACGAAATGGACGAATTTGAACGGCAGATGAACAGTATGCTCCACGCTTATTTTCCGGGCGAACACCGCGCTCGTCCGCGCGCGTGGCGTCCGCCCACCGATGTCTACGAAACCGACGACGCCGTGATCGTGAAAATGGAAATCGCCGGGATGACACCGGACGATTTCACCATCGCGTTCAGCGACCGCACGTTGACGGTCGAAGGCACGCGCCAGGACCGCGAATCGAAACTCGGCTATCATTTGCTCGAAATCCCGTACGGCGAATTTCGCGTCCAGGTCTATTTGCCCGGCTCGTTCGCGCAGGACGATGTGGACGCGCGATACGACAATGGCTTTCTCTACATCACCCTGCCCAAACATCGCCTTGAGCGTCGCGTGCCTATTCGCACCGGCGAAAAATAACTTATGCACATTTTCACTGACAAACACGAATCCGAAAAAGAAGAATCTCTAAAATCCCCGGTCATCCCCGAGGAATTGCCGATTCTCCCCTTGCGCGGCACGGTCGTCTATCCGCTGACCATGATTCCGTTGAGTGTCGGTCAAGCGCGCTCGATTCGCTTGGTGGACGACGCCACAACCGGCAATCGCATCGTCGGTCTCGTCGCGCTCAAAGACCCGGCAATCGAAGAAGGCGGACCGGATGACGTGTACTGGACCGGCACCGCCGCGACCATCGTGCGCCTCCTGCGCGCGCCCGACGATTCGGTGCGCTTGATCGTGCAAGCGATTGATCGCATTCGCATCAAAGAATTTACCGCGCAAGAACCGTACCTCAAAGCGCGCGTTGACCCGGCGCCGGAAAACGCCGAAAAGACCGTCGAGGTCAAGGCGTTGATGGTGAACACGGTCGAGTTGTTCAAACGCTATGTCACGCTCACCTCGCACTTTACCGAAGAAGTGTTGATGGCGGTGATGAACATTGACGACCCGCGCCAACTGATCTATGCGCTCGCCGGCAACGTGTTGCATTTGGAATTAAAGGACGCGCAAGAACTGCTCGAACTGGACAACGTCGCCGACAAGTTGAAAAAATTCAACACGTGGATGACCAAAGAAGTCGAAGTTCTGGAGTTGGGCAAGAAATTGCAAACCCAGACGCACGACGAAATGTCCAAAACGCAACGCGATTATGAAGCAGATTCGCAAAGAGTTGGGCGAAGAGGACGAGCAGACCGTCGAGGCGAACGAGTACGCCAAGAAAATTGCCAACGCACAAATGTCGCCCGAAGCGGAAAAAGAAGCCAACCGTGAACTCGCGCGGATGAAAACGATGCCGCCCGCTTCCGCCGAATATCACGTCATCAAAACATATCTCGATTGGATTGTCGAACTGCCCTGGGGCAAAACAACCGAGGATAATCTCGACATCACACGCGCGCGCCAGATTCTCGACGAGGATCATTACGACCTCAAAGAAATCAAAGAGCGCATCCTCGAATATTTGGCGGTGCGTAAATTGCGGCTCGAACGTGGCGGCGATGAAGAAGCGCGCACCTACAAGGGTTCGATTCTCTGTTTTGCCGGACCGCCCGGCGTCGGCAAGACCTCGCTCGGTCAATCCATCGCGCGCGCACTCGGGCGCAAGTTCATCCGCATGTCG
>CAZPIR010000504.1:0-3205 GCA_964586085.1 uncultured Anaerolineaceae bacterium
TCGTTGTACCGTTCCGCCGCCAGCAAAATGCCTTCGGCGGCATCCGCCACATAGAGGAATTCGCGCGTCGGTGAGCCATCGCCCCACACGGTAATGAAATCATCGCCGGCGCGTTTCGCGTCCACGCATTTCTTGATGAGCGCGGGAATCACGTGGCTGTGCGCGGGATCGAAATTGTCGCCTGGTCCATAGAGGTTGACCGGCATCAGGAAAATACTGTTATAGCCGTACTGTTGCCGGTACGCCTGGGATTGGACGAGCAACATTTTTTTGGCAAGCCCGTACGGCGCGTTCGTCTCTTCGGGATAGCCATTCCAGAGATCATCTTCCCGAAAGGGGATGGGCGTGAACTTGGGGTAGCAACAGATCGTGCCGAGCGCGACAAATTTCTCGACGCCCGCGACCCAGGATTCGTGCAAGAGTGGCACGCCCATCATCAGGTTGTCGTAGAAAAATTCGGCGGGGTGGGCTTGGTTTGCGCCAATGCCGCCCACGCGCGCCGCGAGGTGGATGACCATTTGCGGTTTGCCATCGTTCAATGCGCGGCGGATCTGATCGAGGTGGCGCAGGTCGTACTGGTCGTACTCGGCGATAAACACTTGCGCGCCGCGTTCGTTCAATTTGCGGACGACGTTCTTGCCGAGAAAACCATTCCCGCCCGTTACCATCACGCGTCTGTTTTGCCAAAACATCATAATATCCTCACAGTAGTCAGAATTCAGTAAACAGTAAACAGTAGTCAGCCAACTATCCAACTACCCAACTACCCAACTATCCAACCACCCAACCACCTCACTACCTCACCAACACCGGTTTACCCGTCCGTGCCGATTCGTAAATCGCCAACACCAACGCCACCGACTTGCGGGCTTGCGCGCCATTCGTTTGTGATTCGCGTTGCGCGTTCACCGCGGCGATCATGTCGGCGATGACGGCGCGATGACTCGTCCCATAGACCGAGGGCGGGTCGAGCTGTTCCAGCCGTAATAAATTATTTTCCTGTTCCAACTCGCCTTCGATCTTCCAGATCACTTTGCGATTCAACGCCGTGCCGCCAATTTTTACCGAGCCGTGTTCGCCAAACACCGCGACGGAACCTTCCAGGTTTTCCGGGAAGGTCAGCGTCGAACCTTCGACCGCGCCGAGCGCGCCGCTCTGAAAGCGAATCGTCGCGACGCCGGCATCTTCGGCTTCCATCTTGTGCGCGAGCGTTGCCGTGTACGCAAAGACCTCTTGCGCGTCGCCCATCAACCATTGCAGGGCGTCAATGTGATGAATGGATTGATTCATCAACGCGCCGCCGTCCATCGCGAGCGTGCCGTGCCAACCATCCTCGTAATAATCTTGCGGACGAAACCAGCGCACGGTCGCATTGCCCAGGTGCAACTTGCCGAGCTTGCCCTCGTCCACCGCGCGGCGCACATCTTGCATCGGCGGGTTGTACCGGTTTTGGAGCACCACGCACAAGCGCACGTTGCACGCGCGCGCCGTCGCGATCATCCTGTCCGCATCGGCGAGCGAGAGCGCCATTGGCTTTTCGACGATGACATGCTTGCCCGCTTGCATCGCGGCGATTGCCATCTCGGCGTGCAAGCCGCTCGGCGTGCAAATGTTGACAATCGTTACATCCGCGCGGTCGAGCACGCGGCGATAATCGGTGTAGGCATCGGCGTGTTGTTTGCTCGCGGCGCGTTCGGCGCGCGCCTGAATCAGGTCGGCGGTGGCGACGAGGCGCGCGTCCGGTAATTCGGCAATGGATTCAACGTGACGCGCGGAAACGCGACCGCAACCAATCAAGGCAAAGTTCATGGCATCCTTTACTCTGTTGTCAAACCTGCGCGGGGTGAGCGTGCTCCGCCCTTCCGGCAAACCGCAAAGGGCATGTCAGAATCGCCGGACAAGAGTTTACCGCAGAGAGGGCTAGGGTTGGATGAATAGAGTGGTGCGCGCGCTCTGCGGTTAAACGAGTCCCAGGTCATCGTCTGGCGCCGTTTCCAATTGGGTGAATGGTTCGCCTGGTCGAGACGTTGCATGGCAACATCTCGACCGTGTTGTACCGCGAATCGGAATGTGCTCTAGCGACGATGCAGTGTCATTCTACCCAAAACAGAGAGCCAAGTCAATTCGTTGGCGTCACATTTTGGTAAACGCTTTGTAAAATCAATCAGGGTGTTGGGTGGCTGGTCAATTGCTCGGGAGGAATGGGCAGACTGATCGGTGTGCCGTTGCTCTTGCCGGGGGTGCGCGCATTGAGCATAGACGGACCCGGTAGGCGTTTTTGCTTTTTGCCATCGGTGCCATCATAGTCATGCTTGTAATAATAACCGTACCCATTACCGCTCGCCAGACGGTTGAGCACCACTCCCATAATTTTGGCATCCACTTGAGCGATGGCTTGCTTGGCGCGGCGCAAAGCGTCCGGGCGTGTTTCGCCGGCGGAAATAATCCACAAGAGATGTTTGGTTTTGGAGGCAAGCAACAAGGCATCGGCGACCAGCAAGATCGGGGGTGTGTCAAACAGTACAATATCGTAATGTTCCTGCGCCGAAGCAATAAAATGATCCATCCACTCAAAGCCAATGAGTTCGGCTGGGTTGGGCGGCAAGCGCCCGCTCGTGATCAGGTGTAACCCCGGTGTCGCCGTGGGTTGAATCACCTGGTCAAAGGTTTGCTCGCCCAGAAACAGGTTGGTCAACCCAGGTTCTGCCGGCAAGTTAAAAATGTGATGTTGCGTGGGACGGCGCAAGTCCGCGTCAATCAAGAGGACGCGTTTGCCGACCTCTGCCATCGCAATGGCTAGATTGGCGGTCGTCGTGCTTTTGCCTTCGCCGGGTCCGGCGCTGGTCACGACCATCGTCGCCGCCGACCCAATGGCAAACGAGAATTGCAGATTGCCGCGCAGGTTGCGGTACGCCTCCGCGTGGGGTGAGCGTGGCGAGTCCAGGGTGACCAGGGGATTGCGCGATCCTTTGGGGAAGCGTGGGACGAGACCCAGGGTTCCCAGTTCGAGCACGCGCGTCACATCGTCGGACGATTTGAGCGAATCATCCAGATACTCGATGAGAAACGCCATACCCAAGCTCAGCAAAGTGCCAACGACTAAACCGATCAAGGTGTTGGTGGAGGTGCGTGGACGCACCGGCTCGTTATTCAAATCGGCGGGGGCGAACACGCTGACGGGATCGGTATAGCGGGATGCGGCAAG
>CAZPIR010000505.1:0-3204 GCA_964586085.1 uncultured Anaerolineaceae bacterium
GTAGAATGTAACCGTTTGATTCGATTATCACAAGGAGCGACCGTGCCCTCATCCCTGCGCGAGTATCTCGACTTTGTCACCGAAACGGCTTTTCTCGCCGGACGTTTGACGCTCGGCTTTTTTCAAACCGATTTGCGTCCCGATTATAAATCGGATAATTCACCGGTCACGCTCGCCGACCGTCAAGCCGAACAACTCGTGCGCGCGCGCATCGAAAAATATTTTCCAACGCACGCGATTGTCGGCGAAGAATTTGGCGCGAAAGAATCAGAGCGGGTCACGCATCGCTGGTTCATTGACCCGATTGACGGGACCAAGGCATTCACACGCGGCGTACCGTTGTACGCCGTGTTGATTGGGTTGGAGATCAACGGCAAGATCGAGGTCGGCGCGGCATATGCGCCGGCATTGAACGAAATGGTCGTTGCCGCCTCCGGCGAGGGTTGTTGGTGGAATGGGCGACGCGCGCATGTGTCCCAGGTTGCCGAGTTGAAAAGCGCCTACCTGCTTCACGCGGATGTTGGCAACTTCGACCAACACAATCGCGCGCGCGAATTTGACCGGCTGTGCGCGGCGACGTATGCGCGTGCCGGCGGCGGCGACGCGTACGGGTACATGCTTGTCGCCACCGGGCGCGCCGAAGTGATGCTCGACCCAATTATGAGCGTGTGGGACAATGGACCGTTCCCGGTCATTCTGCGCGAAGCCGGCGGCTATTTCGGCAACTGGCAAGGCGAGGAAACGATTTACGGCAACGAAGCAGTGGCAACGACCCAGGTTTTGTTGCCGGAGGTGCTAAAGGTGATTCATGGACAAGCAACAAATAATTGAAACGCTCAAATCATTGCATCTTCAACTTGAACCTTTTCATGTGACCGAGATTAGTCTATTCGGTTCGTTTGTGCGCAACGAGCAAACACCGGCGAGCGATGTGGATGTGCTTGTTACATTTGATCAGGATGCCAGTTTCTTTGATCTGGTCCGTCTAGGCTTTTTCCTCGAAGAAAATCTGGGAAGAAAAGTGGATGTCATTCCTATCGAATCGTTGCGCGCAGAAATTCGGGATACGGTTTTACGCGAGAGAATTTTGGTATGAGCGATTACCGACTCTATCTCAACGATATTCTTGTAGCCATTGAGAGCATTGATCAATTTGTTGCCGGGATTAACCTGGATACATTTCAAAACGACGATAAAACGTCAAGCGCCGTCATCCGTAAATTTGAGATCATCGGCGAAGCGGTTCGGAATATTCCAGAAGATATTCGTCTTGCCTATCCGGAAGTAGCTTGGAAAGAAATGGCAGGCATGCGTGATCGTTTGATTCATTTCTATATGGGCGTCAATTATCGTTTAATCTGGCAAACCATTCAAAACGATTTGCCTATAACCAAAACTCAGATACAGAGAATTCTCAGTGACAACCCAGGAGTTTCCCATGACCTACCTTGACCGCGCGAATGCGCTCAAAGACAAACTCGTCGCGATTCGTCGCGACCTGCATCAACATCCCGAACTTGCCTTTCAAGAGGTTCGCACCGCCAAACAGGTGACCCAGGTTCTGCACGATCTCGGCGTCGAGTGTTCGACCGGCATCGCCAAAACCGGCGTCGTCGCGTATCTCGGCGATGGCAGTGGTCCGCGCTTTGCCCTGCGCGCCGACATGGATGCCCTACCCATCCTCGAAGCGAACGAGGTGGATTACAAATCCGAAAATTCCGGCGTGATGCACGCCTGTGGACACGATGGACACGTCGCGTGCTTGCTCGGCGCGGCAATGATTCTGAACCAAGATTTCAAGCAAGGCAAACTCAAGGGCACAGTAAAATTGCTCTTTCAACCCGCCGAAGAAAATGCCGATGCCGAAGGCAAAAGCGGCGGACAACGCATGGTCGAAGAAGGCGCGTTGAACGATGTCGAAGCCGTCGTCGGCTTGCACGTTGCCAGTGATTTGCCGAACGGCATGGTCTATGTGCGACCGGGTCCGTTCATGGCGGCAGTGGATACGTTCGAAGCCGAAATCATCGGACACGGCGGACACGGCGCGTACCCGCACACGACGATTGACCCGATTTGGCTCTCGACGCAAATCATCAACGCGATTCACGGCATCGTCTCGCGCCGCATTGACCCGGTCAAACAAGGCGTCATCTCGGTCACAATGATTCATGCCGGCACAGCGACGAACATCATTCCGCCCGCCGTCAAAATCGCCGGCACGATTCGCAGTTTTGAAGAAACGGTACGCCAACGCCTGCGCGAAGACCTGGAAAAATCGTTTGCGATTGCGCGCGCGTTCGGCGGCGATTACGTGCTAAAAATCACGCCGCAGTATCCGAGCACCTACAACGATCCGGCGATGGCGGAATTTGTGCGCGCGATGGCGGTAGACTTGGTCGGCGCGGAGCAGGTCAAAGAAGCCGACATGCAAATGGGCTCGGAAGATTTTAGTTTTATGGCACGCGCGAAACCAGGAACGTTTTTCAACATCGGCGCGAAAAAAGACGACAAGGCACGTCCGCATCACAATCCCGTGTTCGATATTAACGAGGATGTTCTGCCGCTCGGCGCGGCACTCCTCGCCGAATCGGCGCGCAAATTCTTGACGCGCTAGATCATTTTGGCAACGGTCGTCGGGGCGAAGCATTTTTGCGAATTGCGAAAAATGCTTCGCCCTTGCATTTTTTGGATGCTTGACCAGTTTGCATCGCTCGCATACAATGCAACACACTGAGAGGCGAATCATGTCATCGCGCTGGATAGACGAGCAAGGCGACGTTGCAACCGAGCAAGAGACGCGGCACAAGGTGGAAGAGCCGCCGCGTTATCGCGTGCTCTTGCACAATGATAATTATACGACGATGGATTTTGTGGTCCTGGTTTTGATGCAGGTCTTTCATAAATCCATGCCGCAAGCCACCCGCATCATGCTCGACGTGCATTACAAAGGCACCGGCATCGTCGGCACGTACCCGCGCGAGGTCGCCGAAACCAAGGTCACGCGCGTCGCGCAGATGGCACGCGACGCGCAATTTCCGCTTTTGTGTATGATGGAGCCAGCATGAGCACACCGACCATCCCCGAATCTTTGCGCCGTTGCGTCAACGACGCGCTGACCTATGCGCGCCAACGACGTCACGAATATCTCACCCTCGAACATCTCTTGTTAACAATGTTACGCGAACAACGCACGCGCGAAATCCT
>CAZPIR010000506.1:0-3198 GCA_964586085.1 uncultured Anaerolineaceae bacterium
CGCGTCCAAGTCACCGATCCGCCGGTCGCGCAAATGATTTTCTCTGATACGCGCTTTGCCTGGGTCTGGTTGATTGTGCGCCTGTATATTTCTTACACCTGGATCACGTCGGGGTACGGCAAGCTGATGAACCCGGCATGGGCGAACACGGGCGATGCGCTCAAGGGTTTTTGGACTGGCGCGATTCAAACCGCGCCCAAGCCGGTGATTACCTTTGACTGGTACCGCATGTTCATCCAGTTCATGCTCGACAGTCAAGCGTACACCTGGTTCGCTAAAATTGTGCTTGCCGGTGAATTGATTATCGGCATCGGTTTGCTGGTGGGTGCATTCACGGGCATTGCCGCGTTCGCGGGCGGATTCATGAATTGGAATTTCATGATGGCAGGCACGACGAGCGTCAATCCGGTTTTCTTTACGCTTTCGGTTATTTTGATTTTAGCGTGGAAGACGGCGGGGTATTGGGGACTGGATCGTTTCCTGTTACCCTTGCTCGGCACGCCCTGGAAACCGGCATTCACCATCCAAGCGAGTGAACCAGGCGGCGCAACCTCCATCGCCGACTGATAACTGAATAATCGTACGTCGAAACGACTGCTGGACAAGCAGTCGTTTTCTTGTTAAACGGCAAGTTGCACAAAGGATATCACTGTTTTCAATCGCGTTGCCGCGACAAGCCGTGTCGCAATTTAATGACAAGGCGCGCAATTCAATTACGACAAAAATCTTGATGCCCAAATGATTGTTATGGGGAGTGGGTTCGGTTATACTGGCATGGTGAGGTTTGGTCGGGTCGCGCATTGATTTGCAATCTATCTTCAGGCTAAAGGGCGATTGCGGCAAAGTCTAATTGGTGATACAATAGGCCAAGTTCACGATAGGATCTGCGTCTAACTTTTGCCGCGCACCCTTTTGCGGGTGTGCGGTTTTTTTGTTGATGAGCAGTCGGCAAAAAGACGATAGAAAGGAGCATTCACATGGCGAGATTAGGAATGATGAATCTGGAAGGAACTTCGGGAGCAGTCTACCGTTTCCAAATTTATCCTTGGACGACCAAGTTCAAGGCGATTGGCGCGGTTTATTTCGTGACACGCCGTTTTGAAAAATCGGGCGGCGGGTTTCATCACGAACGGATCTATTTGGGGCAAACCCCCGACCTTTCCGAAGGTTTCGACAAGCATACCCAAAAAGATACATTTCGTGACCGTTCGGTGAACTGTCTTTGTGTCTATCGTGAGAACGATGCAAGTCAACGACAAAAGATCGAACAAGATTTGGTGTTCAAACACAAAACGCTTCTTAATGGCTAATCATCTTGAGCGTGTCCTGCTTACATCATGCAAGACCCGGTTCTGGATCGGGTCTTTTTGTGTCTCTACGAAATTCACCGGAGGTTTGTATGCAATTCCAAGTTGGCACACAAGTGGTCCATCAAGTTTACGGCGTAGGCACGGTCAAGAGTTATTCCAAGCAAATCATCGTTGGGGACAAGGAGCGTGAGTATTACGAAGTGGCGATTGGCAGTGCCACGATCTGGGTTCCGATCAACGAACAGGGCGTGATTGCCCTGAGATGTGTCGCCCCCAAGCGCACACTCGATGAGTGCCGCCGTTTGTTAAAAGATCAACCCTTGCCGTTGGACAAGAACTATCATTTGCGGCAACTCGAAATTGCGAATCGCATGAAGACCAAACTTTTGCCCGAGTTGTGCGAGATGGTGCGCGACCTTCGGGCGCGCCATCGGAAAACACCCCTCGGCGTTACCGAAAACAATCTGTTGCGGAAAATTTCCAAAGCGATTGGTGACGAATGGGCGGTTGTGGATGGCGTGACCATCCAAGCGGCACTTGCCGAAATCGAGGCGCTACTCCAGGAATCGACCTGGACTAGGACATTGGCAAGGGATGTTTGAAAACTGATCGAATGATGTGGCATCAAGGAAGTGTAAATGAATAAATGGCTTAGACTGGGATTGGCTTTATTGTTGGTGACGCTGGTGACGGCGGCAGGATATTTTTATTTCACGCAAACAACGCGTCCGTCCACGGTTGTTCCAATCAGTCAACTTGCGCAAGATGTGCAAGCAGGTACGGTCAAGAAAATTTCGGTAGACGGGGCGAAGCTGAACATCGTTTATCGCGACGACGCGACAGCGACCTCGTTCAAGGTCACGAGTGACACAAGTATCGAAAAGACCTTGACCAACCTGGGTGTTGCGGTGGAAAAGATTTCTGCCGTTGATATCGTGTATAACAAGCCATCGTCGTGGAACGATTTTATACCGATTCTCTTTGGCATCTTGCCCATCATCGTGATTGGCGGCTTGTTTTTTTTCATGATGCGCCGTTCTCAGAATGGGAACAATCAGGCATTGGCGTTTGGCAAATCGCGTGCACGCGTTTTTGCCGGCGACAAGTCTACGGTGACATTTGCAGATGTTGCCGGCGTGGATGAAGCGAAACAGGAATTGCTAGAGGTCGTCGAATTTCTCAAAGAGCCGGACAAGTTCGCCGCTCTCGGCGCACGCATTCCCAAAGGTGTTTTGCTCGTCGGACCGCCGGGCACCGGCAAAACGTTGATGGCGCGCGCGGTCGCCGGCGAAGCGAACGTGCCGTTCTTTTCGATCAGCGGCTCCGAGTTTGTCGAGATGTTCGTCGGAGTTGGGGCATCGCGTGTGCGCGATTTATTTGACAACGCAAAAAAGAATTCGCCGTGCATTATTTTCGTGGACGAGATTGATGCTGTCGGTCGGCATCGTGGAATGGGCATGGGCGGTTCGAACGATGAACGTGAGCAGACACTCAATCAGATTCTGGTCGAGATGGATGGTTTTGAAACCGACACGCACATCATCCTCATTGGCGCGACGAATCGCGCGGACATTCTCGATCCCGCGCTGTTGCGACCTGGTCGTTTTGATCGCCGCGTTATGCTCGACCGCCCGGATATGAATGGGCGCAAGCAGATTCTTCAAGTGCACACTCAAGGCAAACCACTCTCCGACGACGTTGATCTGGGCATCATTGCCAAGTTGACGCCGGGTTTTTCCGGCGCGGATATCGAGAACCTCGTCAATGAAGCGGCAATCTTGTCTGCGCGCCGCGATAAAAAAGCGACCGGCATGATGGAACTGCGCGCCTCTATCGAAAAAGTGATTGCAGGTCCCGAGCGCAAGAGTCGTTTGATTGGTGCGGATGA
>CAZPIR010000507.1:0-3184 GCA_964586085.1 uncultured Anaerolineaceae bacterium
ACTGAATACTGATTAGTGAATCTCACCCGCTTCGATTTTTTTCTGATACGTCGCCGCGTCGAGCAGGTTGCCCATTTCGGCGGGATTACTGGGGCGAACCTTGACGAACCAGCCCGCGCCTTGTGCGTCCTTGTTCACCGTGTCCGGCGCGTTCTTGAGCGCTTCGTTCACGACTTCGACTTTGCCGCTGATGGGTGAGAACACATCGCTCGCCGCTTTCACCGATTCGACGACGCCGAGGGCTTTGCCGGCGCTCAACGTTGCGCCGACCGATGGCAGTTCGACGAACACGACATCGCCGAGTTGATCTTGCGCGTAATCCGAAATGCCGATGACGGCGAGTTCGCCTTCGAGTTTGACCCACTCGTGCGATTCGGCGTACTTGCGATCACTGGCGTAAACGATTTTTTTGTCAGACATTTTTGTCTCCTGTTTCTTTTTTGCCACAGAGACACAGAAGCCAGAGTTTTTATTTTTTCTCTGCGTTCACTGTGTGTGTCTCTGTAGTGATTAAATTTTTATTTTGTTTTTGCTCGGTTTGCATAGAACGGTGTTTTGACGACCTTGGCTTGTAGCGGATTGCCGCGCACGACGACCTGGATTTCCGTGTCGAGCTTGGCGAGTTCCGGCACGACGTAACCGAGCGCGAGATTTTTTTCGAATGTCGGCGAGAACATGCCGCTCGTGATTTGTCCGACCGGGTTGCCCTCTTTGACAATCTCGTATCCCTGACGTGCGATCCCGCGCTCGATCATCTCGATGCCGACGAGTTTGCGATTCGGTCCTTCGAGTTTGCGCTTGAGAAGGCAATCGCGTCCGACGAAATCCTTGTTCAGGTCGCACGCCCACGACAACCCGGCTTCAATCGGATTGATGTGCGAACTGATTTCGTGTCCGTACAAAACCATCTTGGCTTCAAAGCGCAGTGAATCGCGCGCGCCCAAGCCAATCGGTTTCACGCCCGCGTCCTTGCCCGCTTCAAGAATGGCATCCCAGACATGCTTGCCGTGACTCGTCGGGACGAACAGCTCGAAACCATCTTCGCCGGTGTAACCCGTGCGTGCGACGATACCACGCTCTTTGCCCACGCCGAATGGTCGCGCATGATGGTACTTGATTTTCGAAAGGTCGAACGATTCAAGCTTTTGCAAAACCTGTTCGGCTTTGGGTCCCTGGAATGCGAGCATATAGTACAGGTCGGAAACATCGCGCAGTTGAACTTTGTATTTTGCGGACTGCGCTGTCATCCATGCAAAATCCTTTTCCTTGTTCGACGCGTTGACGACAACCATGTAGTAGGATGGCTGACTGCGTTTGGGGCTGGGCAAGTGATAGACGAACGTGTCGTCCACAATGGTGCCATCGGCGTAACACATCACGGCGTACTTGGCTTGATTCAGATCAAGGAGCGAAATGTCCGAACTGAGCAGGTGTTGCACGAACGCGAGCGCATCGCGCCCGGTGACCTGGATTTGTCCCATGTGATCAATGTCGAACAAGCCGGCGGCAGTGCGGACCGCGTGATGTTCGTCGAGAATGCCGGTGTACTGCACGGGCATCTCCCATCCGCCGAACTCGACCATGCGCGCGCCGAGCGCAACGTGTGTGTCGAATAAGGGTGTGCGTTTGAGTGTCATTCGATTGTATCCTCCGCATCAATTTTCAACATCCCAGCTTCGCGTGTGTTGATCTCCAGCGTTAGCCGATGCGCTTGGCGCGACAAGGGTTGGTCCTCGACGCGAATGGTCACGGTGCTGTTGAGCGGAAACGCGACCGGCGTGGTGAGGGTGACCTCGTCGGCGCGGCGTGGCGGCGCATCGTTGACGGAAAAGAACACGCGCTCGAGCGGGACAGGGTGTCCATCAATTTCGAGTGGGCTAAAACCCAGCAACGTGCCGGGGGCGAGTGCATTTTGCAATTTGAGTTCAAACCCGGTTAGGGTGTTTTTGAAACTGCCCTTGATGTACAATTTTTTGAGCAGAAAAGTTGGAATCATGGTTGGCATTCCTGCCTCCTTGAGAAAATAGAAAAAGGACACGCAAAAAATAATTGCGTGCCCTCTGTTGGATTGCCTGAGAGATTCGTCATCCTTGACTTGCCCCATCGGCGTTGAGACTAGAGTCTCAACTTTCCAGAGATTCATTTGATTTGGGGTTCTGGGACCTGAGAGATTCGTCCGCCGATGTGCGGTCGGTGGATTTGCCCCTTCGGTGTTCGCTCGTGCGAAACTCTCCCCCGTGTGCGTGCCGATTCAGTTGCTCGCATTATAGCAAACCGGTCGAGATTGTCAACGTGATACGTACCCGGCGCACTAGTCTTTGACATCTCACACCCCCCGCATTATAATCTGGGTGTGAGTCGCGGCGCGTCTGTAGATGGGCGCGGACAGCGTTCTTATTTTATTTTTAGGAGGAGAGTGCGAATGGCAGGACGACCCAAGGTGACGCTCGGCGCGCTGTACGACAAAATGCGCAAAGGCGAACAGATTACGATGATTACTTGCTATGATTATCCGATGGCAGACCTGGTTGAAAAAGCCGGGATGGACATGGTGTTGGTGGGTGATTCGTTGGGCATGACGATCCTCGGTTATGATTCGACTTTGCCGGTGACTCAGGATGTGATGATGCCGCATGTGCAAGCCGTGCGTCGCGGCACGCCGAACGCGTGGTTGATTGGCGATATGCCGTACATGACCTATCAACCCTCTGTCGAAACAGCCATTCGTTGCGCTGGGCGATTTATGGCAGAAGGCGCGTGCGACGCAGTCAAACTCGAAGGTGGCGTCGAGATGGCAGACCGCATGGCGGGCATTGTGAGATCCGGCATTCCGTGCATGGGACACCTGGGTCTTACGCCGCAAAGCGTGTCCGCGCTCGGCGGTTACAAGGTGCAGGGCAAGGGCGCACTGCAAGCCAAAAAAATTGTTGACGACGCCAAAGCGCTCGAAGATGCCGGCGCATACTCGATCCTGCTCGAAATGGTGCCCGACCGTGTGTGCGAAATTATCACCAAGCGCGCGGGCATCCCGATTATCAGTCTTGGTTCCGGTCCGCAAGCGCACGGACAACTGCTCATCTTCCACGACATGTTCGGTTTGTATCCGCGCTTTAAACCAAAAATGGCTAAAGTGTTTGGCGATGCGGGCAAGGTCATCGGCGATGGACTGAAGCAGTATGTCCAG
>CAZPIR010000508.1:0-3177 GCA_964586085.1 uncultured Anaerolineaceae bacterium
CATCAACCCGCTCCCCATCACCGCCGCAACAAGCGCCAGCACGCGACTCCATTCGCCGGCAGTGGCAACCTCCATCCCGGCATTTTTCAGCGCGACGAACGAAAACAGATTCGCCGCGTACGCGACCATCGCGCCCATCAGCATCATCCCTTCGATGCCGATGTTGACGACGGCGGCGCGCTCGCACATGATGCCGCAGAACGCCGCCAGCGCGACCGGCGCGGCATAGCGCAAGGTTTGATTCAACATCCCGATCACGCACTGTGAATCGCACTTGCCGCCAATCACGGCATTGAAAATCAGAAACGCCGCGCCAAGTCCGATGATAATGAATATCGCCATCACAATCTGGCGCGTCGTTATTTTATTTCGATTGATCCTCATTGTTGTATTTGCCATCACACCCTCAAATCATAAATCATAAATCGCCAATCCAAAATTAGTTCCCCCACCCGCGCATCACGGTTGCCGGTCCTTCGCCCGCGCGCGCGCGCATCCGCAAAAGCCAGCGCACCATCGCCGGCGCGGCGACGAACAAGAGCACCAAACCTTGCACGAGTGAGATGACGTACTTGGACACGCCCGAATTCAGTTCCATCAAATCCGCGCCGTTGCGCATCGCGCCGAACACGAACGAACCCAGCACAATGCCAAACGGATTGTTCTGCGCGAGCAAGGCAATCGCAATGCTATCGAACCCATAGCCGCTCGAAAAGAACAGGGGCAGGCAACGACAAATCGAAACGCCGAGCACCTCGATCGTGCCGGCAATGCCGGCGAGCGCGCCGGACAATCCCATCGTGAGCAAAATGTTGCGCGTGCTGTTGATGCCCGCGTATTTCGCCGCATCGGGATTCGCGCCAACCGTCCGCATTTCAAAACCCAGCGTCGTCTTCCACAACAAGCGCCACACGCCGACCGCCGTCACGACCGCAAGAAAAATGCCAATGTGCAAACGATCGTACTGATCGGTAAAGGGCCACCATGCGCGCGTGAGCGGCGGCAGAGCGACAAACGTGACCACGCCGACGAGCGCGGCAATGCCCAGCGCGGCGATTTGCTTTTTCGCGGCGAACCGATCACCCATCCACACGGCGAGTGACCACGCGAGAAACGCAAACACGAGCGCCACGCCGAGCGCATTCAAGGGGTCGCTCAAGCGTTCAGGAATCGCATACAACGACCAGAGTTCGGCGCTCGCCGCCACACTCGGCGTTTGCACCGCGCTCGAATGCGAATCGCGCAAAGGCACACTCACCACGTACTCGGTAAAGCGAAACGCGATGTAATTCATCATGATCGTGTTGATGACTTCGTGCGCGCCGGTTTTCGCTTTGAGATAACCGGGAATCATGCCCCACACCGCGCCGCCAACCGCGCCCGACAAAAGCACGAGCGGCAAATGAATGATTGCTGGCAAACCGGTAAACGCCGTGCCGATCCATGCCGCGCCAACTGCGCCGATAAAAAATTGTCCCTCGACGCCGATGTTGAACAAGCCGGCTTTGAAACCAATCGCGAGCGCGAGACCCAGGAAAATGTACGGCGTCGTTGCGACGAGTGTTTCGCTAAAGCCGCGCGTCTTGAAAAACGCGCCGTTGATCATTCCGCCATACGCCGCAAACACCGTGCCCAGATTGCCGCTCGTGATCCAAATGATGAGCGCGCCGCCGAGAAAAGCCAGCCCCATCGCAAGCGCGGGCATGCTCAAAAAGTCGAGCGCGCGAAGCCAGTTGGCGCGCGAGACGCGCGATTCAACCAGGTTAGACATGTTTGCCCTCCTTGACGCCCGCCATCAACAGACCCAGTTGTTCGCGCGTCGCGTTGCGCGCATCGAGCGTTTGCAAAATTTCACCCTTGTACATCACCGCGATCCGGTCGGCAAGCGAAAGCACTTCGTCCAACTCGGCGGAGACGAGCAGAACCGCCACGCCGCGATCACGCTCGGCGACGATGCGCTTGTGAATGAATTCGATCGAGCCCACATCGAGACCGCGCGTTGGTTGGTTGACGATGAGCAATTTCACCGGGCGATCCAACTCGCGCGCGACGATGACTTTTTGCTGATTGCCGCCGGAGAGTGAACCTGCGTGTGTTTCGATGCTGGGTGTGCGCACGTCAAACTCTTGCACCAGTTTCGTCGCTTCTTGCGCAATGCGAGGCTCGTCCATTTCCCAGCCGGTCACGAACGGCGCTTTATAGTACGTGCACAGCACAAAATTATCCCGAATCGGAAAACTCAACACCAAACCATGCTTGTGACGATCTTCCGGCACATGCGCCGCGCCGAGTTCGGTGATGTGACGCGGCGTCGCGCGTGTGATATCCTGACCCAGCAATTCGACCTTGCCGCCGGTGGCGTGACGCAAGCCGGTCAACACCTCAACCAATTCGCGTTGCCCGTTGCCTTGCACGCCGGCAATACCCAGGATTTCGCCGGCGCGCACCTCGAACGACACATCGTTGACAATTTGGTGATGCCGTTCATCCTGCGCCTGCACCTGTTCGACGCGCAAAATAATTTCGCCCGTCTGCTGTGGCGCCTTGTCCACTTGCAAAATCACCTTGCGTCCCACCATCATCTCGGCGAGCGATTCCGGCGTCGCTTCGTGCGGCGTCGTCGTGCCGACCATTTTACCGCCGCGCATCACGCTGATGCGGTCGCTGACGACTTGCATCTCGCGCAGTTTGTGCGTGATGAAAATAATGGACTTGCCGGATACAGCCATCCCGCTCATGATATGAAATAGATCGTCGGCTTCTTGCGGCGTGAGCACGGCGGTCGGCTCGTCGAGAATCAAAATATCCGCGCGGCGATACAACGCCTTGACAATTTCGACGCGTTGTTGCGCGCCGACCGACAAATCTTTGACGTACATATCCGGGTCAATGTCGAGTCCGTACTGTTGCGACAGTTCACGAATGCGCGCAGACGCCGTCTTGCGGTCGAGCGGCGCGAGGAGACCCAGGAATTGCGTGCCCGGGCGCAGGGCTTCTTGACCGAGCATGATGTTTTCGGTGACGGTGAGCGGCGGCACGAGCATGAAATGTTGATGCACCATGCCCACGCCTTGCGCAATCGCATCGTGCGGGCTGGTGATGCGCGTGACCTGGTCGTTGATGCGAATCTCGCCCTCGTCCGGTTGATAGAGCCCGTACAAAATGTTCATCAACGTG
>CAZPIR010000509.1:0-3162 GCA_964586085.1 uncultured Anaerolineaceae bacterium
CCCACCAATTGAAGTCGCGCTCGCTTCGCTCTCGGGTGGCGCGTCGCCGATGAAAAAAATGCGCGGGCTGTTTGGTCAGCGCAACATCTGGGCAACGATGGCACTCGGCATTCTGTGGGGACTGTTGCCCTGCGGTCTCGTGTTTGCCATGTTGGTGATGGCCGCAGGCGCGCAGAGTGCGATGGGTGGCGCGCTCACCATGTTCGTGTTCGGACTAGGCACCATTCCCACCTTGATCGGATTCGGGCTGGCAACCGATTTACTTAGCCCCCAACTGCGCGGACGCTTACAATTCTTTGCCGCCCTGCTCATTCTCTTGTTTGCGGTTCAAACGATTTTGCGTGGACTCGCGGCGGCGAACCTGGTGCCGTCGCTGATCATAGGACCGGTGATGCTATGGTGAAATGTGAACACTGCGGCGCAGAAACAAAACATCCTGTCAGCAAAGTGATTGATGGCAAAACCTTGCACTTTTGTTGCGGGGGTTGCTTGCAGGTGTACGAATTTTTGCGCGAGGAAGGTTTGCTCGAACAGGTCAAAGCCGAAGAAGCCAAGGAAAAGAAATAATCACGGCGGTTGCATCGCGAGGTGCAACCGCCGTTTGTTTTTGCGTCAGTCGGACCGAATCTGACACCACGCCCGTTTGACGCGCGCGCCCGAACCGACCTGGATTGAGCGTTTTATTTTACTTGAATTCGACGATCCCATCGGCGATGGGATACACGCGACCACACGCACGGCACGCAAACGCATCCGCCGATTCTGTCACGTCGTTGGAGTAACAGGCAACACAACGCCACAGCCCAGGACTGAGCGCAGGCGACCCAGGTTTTTGCGACTCGGTGCGAATGAACAGCGACGGCGACATCGCGAGTGACGCGAGCGGCGCTTGGAGCGCGCCATCAAGTGACGCGAGCGTTTTTGCCGGGACGAGTCGTTTGAGCAGAGGCACCCGAAACGTGGAAACGGCACGGCGTTCGCGCACAATGAAATTCACAGCGCGCAATTGCTCGGCAATGTAGCGTGGATGAAAATCAAAATTGAGTTTGACGAACTCGTACGGTTCGAGGGAAAACGGATTGGGCGCGCGGCGCGTCAACAGATAACGCGCGATAGTTTTAAGGTGACGTTTGTTCGCATGTTCGAGCAGATATGTGCCACTCGGTCGCACGGCGCGCGCAATCTCGCCGAACGCGCGCGGCACGTCCACGACGTGATGCAAAACACGAATCGTCAGCGCCGTATCGAGCGCATTGTCCGCGAACGGCAGGTTGTACAGGTCGGCGGCGACGAAACGGAAACGCGCCAGGTGCGGCGCGAGTCGCGCATCGTTTGCAATCCGTTCGCGCGCTTCCTGCAACATGGTGCGCGCATAATCCATCAAAATAATTTGGTCGTAACCGAGATAAAAATCGGCAAGCCGACCAAAGCCCGCGCCAATTTCGCAGAGCCGGGTGCCGCGCGGGGGCAACATCGCCCCGAGCGCGATGCGTTCTGCCAACTCTTCGTAATCGCGCCCGCGCCTGAACTCGGTGCGCCAAGGTGAATTTTCGTACGAGCAAATGGGAGTGGTCATAGTTTCGCCATACGTCTCAATTTGTGCGTCATATTATACTCATTTTTGCGCCAATTGCGCCTCAAGTCATTTGCTCATTTGCCACTTTCCAAGTATAATGCCCCGCGCTATCTTACAGAATAAGGAGTTGTTGTTGTGAAACGAACCTATCAACCCAAGCGCCTCAAGCGAATGCGCACACACGGCTTTCGCTCCAAAATGCAAACCAAGGGCGGACGCAAAGTGATTTCGGCGCGCCGCGCACGTGGTCGCAAGCGCCTGAGCGTTACCCCTACTCGCAGTGGCTTGAAGCAGAAATAGGTAGGTAAATAGGTAGACCGGTAAACAAGTAAACAAGTGAGAGCGTGACCTGTTTACTTGTTTACCTATCTACGTGTTTACTTGGACTGCCCCGTGAAGCGCGCGTCTAGTTTGCATCGTGATGATTTTCAACGCGCGTGGGATGGCGGCAAGGCATGGTCGCACCCGTTGATTATTTTGCGCGTGCGCACAAATGGTTTGCCGATTTGCCGGTTTGGTTTTGTCGCCGGCAAAAAACTGGGGAATGCCGTCGTCCGCAATCGCGCGAAACGGTTGAGCCGCGAAGCGATTCGCCACCGCTTCAACGACCTCGCAACGGGACACGACCTGATCGTGATTGCGCGGGCGGGCGTAGCCAAGGCGACGTTTCATCAAGTGGATGCGGCAATCGCCACTTTGCTGGAGCGTGCCGGCTTGGTGAAACAAGATTAGGGGCTAGCGATTGGAAATTGAAATCCAACTTTTCATCTCCAATCTCTAACCTCCCATCCCCACCCTCTAAACTATGAAGTATCTTGCGCTCATCCTGATTCGCTTTTACCAAAAAGTTCTTTCGCCGTTGTTGCCGCCCAGTTGCCGCTTTGTCCCGACGTGTTCGCAATATGCGGTCGAAGCGATTGCACATTTTGGTTTTTTCAAAGGCGGTTGGCTTGCCGTGCGTCGCATCGTGCGATGCCATCCTTTGAATCCGGGTGGTTACGATCCCGTCCCGTTCGATTAGGTTTCAGATTTCAATCCTGAAGCGTTTTTGTTTCAAGCTTGAAACCTGCAACTTGCTCGGAAGGAGTTTATCTTGTTGACATTTTCTCGCACGCGGCTGGCATGGCTGGCAGTTCTTCTCATTGCCGCCGCGTTTTTATTGGTCGGTTGTGGCGGCGTGCCGCCCGCCGGTTGGTCCAGCCCCACGCTTAGCGGTTCGACGCTTTACCTCGGCGGCATGGGTAACAAAGTCCTCGCGGTCAACACGGCAGACGGCAGTTCCCCATGGCAATTCCCCAAAGAACCCACACTCGGCTCGTTATATTCGACGCCGGCCGTAGTGAATAACGTCATCTATGTCGGCGCGTTCGACAAGAAATTTTACGCCATTGATGCAAACACCGGCTCGGAAAAATGGAAACTCGACCTGGGTGTGCATGTTGTTTCGTCACCGACGGTCAAGGACAACCTGGTTTACTTTGGCGCGAACGATAAAAAAATCTATGCGCTCGATGCGGCGACCGGCGCCAAGAAATGGGAATTTGCGACGAATGCCGAAGTGTGGGCCGACCCCACCGTCGTGGGCA
>CAZPIR010000510.1:0-3157 GCA_964586085.1 uncultured Anaerolineaceae bacterium
TTTCATCACTTCTGCCAACCTCGGCGGAATGAGTCCTGACTCCACCAAGCCTCTTCATTGGTTATGATAACGAATTCCAATTCGATTTGCATTAGCCTAGAGACGTTGCAATGCCACGTCTCTACGACACAGACCATAAACCTAATTGGAAACAACTCCAGATTAGATTTTCGCTCTAGAGGAGAGCGTGGATGATGATGGCTATTTTAGAAAAATGGTTGGCACCACCGGTGTTTCCCAACGATGAAGCTAGAACTCGTCGCGCTAGTTTGCTAAACATTGCCTTGCTCTGCACAATTATTTTTGCGGTTGGTTCGTGTATCGCAAATTTGGTAAACGCCAAAATCTCGGTCCCGCTCGTTGCCTCCGGTTTTTTACTGATTACGCTCGCCCTCCTCTCGCGTTATTGGATGTATCAAGGCAAAGTAACTTTTGCCAGTCTCCTCGTCATATTCATCGGCTTTGTCTACATCACCGCTACGTCTGTCACCTTTGGCACTTTACGCACCCCCGCTACGGCAATCTATGGACTGATCATCATCGTGGCAGGATTGTTGTTTGGCGGCATTGGCACACTCGTCAGCATTGGCGCCAGCTCGCTTGCCGTGCTGGGTTTGGTTTTAGCAGAAAATGCCGGTTGGTTGGCGGAACCCGATTACTCGGTTACGCTCACCCAATGGATCATGTACACAATTTTTTTTGGCGCGATTGGCGGCATCACCCATTGGGCACTGGGGTCGCTTCACCAAGAGTTGGCGGAACGCAAACATGCCGAGACAGCACTGCGTGAGAGCGAACAAAATTTTGGCGCGTTCTTTAACTCGATTGATGATTTACTGTTTGTGCTGGATACGCAAGGCAATATCCTCTGGAGCAACGCGACGGTCAGTCGCCGCTTGCAGTACACGGCAGACGAATTGCGCGGGCAAAGCGTGTTGATGGTGCATCCGCCGGAACATCGTAACAAAGCTGGACAAATTGTGGCGGACATGCTCGCCGGCAAAGCCGACCATTGCCCGGTGCCGGTGCAAGCCAAAGACGGCACCTTGATTCCAGTCGAGACGCGCATCGTGCCCGGCACCTGGAGCGGACGCCCGGCAATTTTTGGCGTGACCAAAGACCTTTCCGCGCTCAAAGCATCCGAAGAAAAATTTGCTCGGGCGTTCAACGCCGGTCCCGCCCTGATGGCGATTAGTGATTTGCAAACCGGGATTTATCTTGAAGTCAACGACGCTTTTCTGCGCACGTTGGGCTATCCGCGCGAGCAAATCATCGGGCACACATCACACGAGTTGAATCTATTTGCCGACCCGGCACAGCGCGGACGCGCGTTGCAATTGATTCAAGAGCAAGGCTTTTTGCACGATTTTGAGGTTGGGGTGCGCTCTTCCACTGGACAAATTTTGCACGGTTTGTTTTCTGCCGAATATATTCAACTGCAAGATCGGCGAGTGCTGTTGACCGTGATGAGCGATTTGTCGGAATTCAAACGCGAAGAGGCGCGCATCAAGTTGCGTCTGCGTTTGGATAATGAAGCGCATCGTTTGAGTGAAAGCGAGTTGGTGCAACTGGGTCTCGAAGAAGCGGTGCGGCTGACCAACAGCGCGATTGGGTATTGCCATTTCATCAACCCCGATGCCAACACCATCCAACTCATAACCTGGTCTCAAGCAACCCTCGAAAAATTCTGCACGGCAGTCCATGATTCGCATTATCCGCTCGATGCGGCAGGCGTGTGGGCGGACTGCTCGCGGACCGGTCAACCGGTGATACACAACGATTTCCAAAGTTTGCCAGATCGCAAAGGTTATCCGGCTGGACATTCGCACGTTGTCCGCCATCTAAGCGTCCCGGTATTTGAAGAAACCCACATCAAGGTCATCTTGGGCGTGGGCAATAAATTGGCGCTGTATACCGAAGCCGATGTGCGGCTGTTGCAGTTGATTGGCGATGATGTGTGGTCGGTAATCCGGCGCAAACGCGCGGAAGAACAATTGCGCGCCAGCGAACAACAATTGCAAAACGTGGTGGCTAACAACATTGATGGGATGGTGGTGGTGGATGAGAACGGCGTGATTTGCTTTATCAATCCCGCCGCCGCCGCGCTGTTAAATCAATCTGCGGCAAACCTGGTCGGGCAAGCATTCGGTCTGCCGGTGACGGTGGGACAATCCACCGAAATCGAGCTTGTCCGCGCAACGGGCGATACGGCGATTGTGGAGATGCGCGTGACCCAGGTGCGTTGGCAGGATATGCCGGCACAACTCGTGTCCATGCGCGACATTACCGAGCGCAAACGACTCGAACACGAACTCGAAGCCGAGCGTGACTTTGTGCTTCAGGTGATGAACACGATGGGACAGGGCTTGACCATCACGAACAATGAAGGAAATTTTGAATTCGTCAATCCCGCCTATTCCCGTTTGATGGGTTATGAGCCGACCGAATTGGTTGGTAAAAGTCCGCGTGATGTGACCATGCCGATGGATCGCGCCGTTTTGGAGCAAGCGTTTGAAGAACGCAAACAAGGCAAAATTACGTGGTACGAATCGCAGTTGATTCACAAGGACGGAACGATTAAACCGGTGCTCGTTACCGGTGTGCCACGCGCCGCAGTTGGCATATACACCGGTTCGATTGCCGTCATCACTGATTTGACCGAGCGCAAGCGCGCCGAAGAACAATTGCGCGCGAGCGAAGAATTGTATCGCCAGATGTTTGCCACGCATTCGGCGATGATGTTGCTCGTCGAGCCGAATTCCGGCATGATTGTAGATGCCAACCTTGCCGCCGCCGAGTTTTACGGCTATCCGCTCGAAACATTACGGCAAATGGACATTAACCAAATCAATGCCTTGCCAACTAACCAGGTAGCACAAGCACGTCAAGCCGCGCTCACACGCCAGCAAAATTATTTTGTATTTTCGCATCGTCTCGCCTCCGGCGAATTGCGCGACGTGGAACTCTACTCGGTACCCATTCAAACGCAACAGCGCACCTTGTTGTATTCGATCATTCACGACATCACAGCGCGCCTCAGCGCCGAAGCACAATTGCGTTATCTCAGCACACACGATTCATTGACCGGTTTGTACAACCGCGCATTCTTTGAATCGGAAACACGGCGTTTGGAACAAGGGCGCGAATTTCCACTAAG
>CAZPIR010000511.1:0-3148 GCA_964586085.1 uncultured Anaerolineaceae bacterium
GTTACAATTAGCGATTTGAAATTGATATGGTCGAGACGTTGCATGCAACGTCTCGACCAAAAGGAAAAAAATAAAATGCCATTACCCATTACCGATGTCTATCAGCAAGATGCCAGCAAACTATTGAATCCTGGGACGGAAAAACGTCAATCCATGCGCGGCTTTGACGACGATTACGTGGATTTTGTAGATTACATCGTGCGCTGCACGCACAAAATTTGGGAAGGACACGCCGTCGGTTTGGTGTACACGCATTACAATCACAACGCGATTGTGCATACCAATTTTGGCACGACGCACGGCGTCGAGCAAATGGTCAAGGACACGATTCAAACGCAAGCTGGGTTTACAAATCGCGTCGCGCTCGCGGACGATGTGATTTGGAGTGGCAACGACGAAGATGGTTTTTATTCTTCGCATCGCGTGACGAGCATGGGTTTGAACACGGGTTACAGCACCTACGGTCCGCCGACCTGGCGCATGTTGACGCGCCATGGTTTCGCCGAATGCGCCGTGCGCGAAAATCGCATTTACGAAGAATGGCTCGTGCGCGATGGCATCAGCATTCTGCGTCAATTACGGATTGATCCTAAACAATATGTTGCCGACCTGGTCAAGAGCGGCAAGTACGATTGGATGAAGAACGAGCCGCGTGGCGACATCGAGCGCGTGCAAGGACAATTGCCGCCGCCGATTTGGCAACCCAAACAAACAGAGGGATTCGATGTTGAAGATTTCGTGCGCCGCGCGTATCACGAAATTTGGAATTGGCGATTGCTCAACAAGGTGAACGATTATTACGTCAAAAATCACATCGCGCACACGACGGGCGAACGCGAATTGTACGGACGCGCCGCCATCGGCTATTTCATCAATTGCCTGTTAGCCCAGTTCCCTGATGCCTCGATGGAGATTGACCATTTCGCCGTCGTCGGCGACGAAAAGAAAGGGTATCGCGTCGCCGTGCGCTGGACCTTCCAGGGCACGCACGAAGGCAACGGCGTCTACGGTCCGCCGACCGGCAAGCCCGTGCAATTCTTTGGCGTGTCGCATCATCACATCAAGGACGGCAAGTTTGTGCAAGAGTGGACGCTCTTTGACGAAGTTGCCATCATGTTGCAGTTGGCGATTTGAAGTTGATTGTCATTGCGAGCGCGTAGTGGCGACACCTGCACCGCACTGCGTTCGGTGCAGTGCAGGTGAGCAATCCCCATCTGTTTGGAGATTGCTTCGTCGCAAATATCGCTCCTCGCAATGACACAAAAAAATTCATGGTCAGAGAATTCGACCGCGCGCGATTGCAAGCTGACTGGGAACAAGTCCTTGCGCGCTTGGCTGGCAAGTCGGTGGACTTGATCGCGTATGAAGAGGTACGCCAAAAACTCAATACGCAAATCACGCCGCATCGCACCTTGAAAGATATTCCGATTGACGCCATTGTTGGAAGTGTCGGGCGCGCTACTGATTTCACGCGCAAATTTTATCCGTTGCGCGACAACGATGCCGTGCGCTGGGAACGTGTGCGCGAGGTTGCCGAAACCGAAGGCGTGCTTCCGATTGAAGTGTACCAAATCGGCGAAGCGTACTTTGTTGCCGATGGCAACCATCGCATCTCGGTGGTGCGCCAGATGGGCGCAACACACATCGAAGCGTACGTGACCGAGGTGTCCAGCCCGGTATCACTCACGCCGGATGCACGACCCGAAGACATTATCCTCGAAGCGCGTCGTCTCGAATTTTTGCAACACACGCATCTTGATAAACTGCGACCCGATGCCGAACTGCGCGCGAGTGAGCCGTCCGCGTACGACACGCTCGAACGCCACATCGAGTTACATCGTTATGTGATGGGCGCGACGCAAAAACGCGAGGTGTCGCACGAAGAAGCGGCAACCGATTGGTACGACACGGTGTTCTCGGTCGTTGCGAACGTGATTCGCTAACACAACGTCCTACGCGATTTCCCGCGTCACACGGCGACCGATGTGTACTTGATGGTCTCGGGTTATCGCGCGTTGATGGACGAAGCAACAGAGTGGAAAGCGCAATCGAGCAACGAGCCGACACAGGTTCAATCGTTCGTCGCACGTGTCCTGGGTCGCATTCAAAATGTTTTGGCGTCCGACGATGCCAGTGAGCATGTGATGCCAGGTCGCTGGCGACGCGAACACGTGCTCGCAAATTTACAAAACGATGATGGTCACGTTTTTCGGTTGTTCAAAAATATTCTTGTGCCGCTAAATGGGCGCGCGTCGGGCTGGGATGCTTTGACGATGGCGCTTGATGTGGCGCAACGTGAACGTGGGCGTGTGCTTGGTCTGTATGTGACCCAGGATGATGCAAGCGCAATCCAAGCCGAGTTTGCGCGACGATGTGAGGCGGCGAGTATTTTTGGTTCGCTCGCGGTCGAGGCGGGCGACATTGCGGAGACGATTTGCTATCGCGCCGAGTGGGTGGACATTACGGTGATCAAAATCGCGCATCCGCCGCCCGCGCAACCGTTCGCCAAGCTGGGTTCGGGAATGCGGACGCTCATTCGCAACTGTGCTAGTCCGATTTTGTTCATCCCTGGGACGGTGTATCATTTTGGACGCGTGGTGCTGGGTTACGATGCGAGTCCCAAATCGAATGAAGCATTGACGATGGCGCTCGATGTGGCGCAACGTGAACGCGGGCGTGTGCTTGGTCTGTGTGTGACCCAGGATGATGCAGGCGCAATCCAAGCCGAGTTTGCGCGACGATGGAATGTGGCCCTGACCGTCGTGAGCGTGTCTGATGGCAAACTTGATGCTGGGGAAGCATTGTATCAGGCGCAAGATTATCTGCGCGAGCACAAAGTGCAAGCAACCCTGATCAATCGTCCGGGGCGAATCGCGCCGGTCATGTTACGCGTTGCTCAAGAACAACGCGCCGGGTTGATTATCGTGGGTGGCTATGGACACAACCCACTTATCGAGTTGACGCTGGGAAGCCCGGTAGACGAAATTTTACGCACGAGTTATTTTCCAACGCTCGTGTGTCCGTGAAAGATACCATGACAGAAATTAGACGTATTGGTTTTATCGGGCTGGGACGCATGGGCGTGCCCATGTCCAAAAATTTATTGCGCGCTGGTTTTCAACTCAAGGTATTCGATGTCTTGCCCGCC
>CAZPIR010000512.1:0-3143 GCA_964586085.1 uncultured Anaerolineaceae bacterium
CTACCGTGTTGTAAATCGAATTGGAATTCGCTATAGAACAAATCCTGCTTGGGTTTACGATCTTGTAGAGACGTTGCACACTCGGTGAACGTCTCTACTTTTTTGCATTTCTATCCATGCGTTTGTATAATCAAGACGATGAATGAACTTACTGCGTTTTTTTTATTTTTTATCATCATCATTTATTTTCTCTACGGTCTGGTTCACTTTACCGCCGGCTTTGCCATCACGCTCGAAATGAGCCGCCAGAGTGAATTGCATTTGACACGCGCGTTGCCTTTTCTCGCCTTGTTCGCCTTGATGCACAGTCTCAACGCGTGGCTCGAAATGCTCTCCAAACTTGCCGCCGCCATTCCCACCTTTGTCCAAGAACCACAGTGGGCGGAATCCATCCAACTCTCGCTCAAAGTGATTGCCTTCTTTGCGCTGTTCTTGTTTGCCGTGCGTTTGCTAAGCGATGTCACTCCCGCGCGCGCGCGTAGTCTGGTTGCCCTGCCCATCATTTCGTTCGCAATTTATCTTGCCGGTTTGTATCAACTGCGCGTCTTTACCGGTCCCGCGCCATTCGAAACGCGCATCGAACTCGCCGAAGTGTGGACGGGTTATGTGATTGGTTTGCCGGCCACGCTCCTCGCCGCGCTCGCCTTACTGCTCGAACGGCGCGCCCTCGTCACACAACAGATGCCCCAATTCGGGCGCGACCTGGTTGGCGCGGCGCTCGCGTTCTTGTGGTACGCCGTACTCGATCAAGTCATCGCGCCACACACCACGCTCTTTCCTTCGACCTGGCTCAACAAGGAATGGTTTCTTCAAGCCGTCGGCATTCCGGTCGAAGTGTTTCGCATCATCGCGATTGGCTTGTTCGCCATCTTTATGCTCCGCGTCCTCCGCATCTTTGAGGTCGAGTACGCGCGCCGTTTGGACGAGGCGAATCGCGCACGCTTTGAGGCACAGGAAGAAGCCGCGCGCGAATTGATGGTCATGTTCGAAACGTGTCGCGTCCTGGGTTCATCGCTTCAAGTGGATCGCTTGCTCGACGATGCGCTTGCCAAGATCGTGACAAATTTACAACCTCTGATTTCCGGCATGGTCTATTTGTTCGATCCCATCCAGACTCAACTCGTTCTGCGCGTGCAACGCAATCGCGACCCGAACCTGACCTTGACCGATGCCGAACGCAATGCGCTCAGCGATGGCGTGCAACGCGCATTCGAAACCGGCGAGGTCACGTACAATCCTTTGCCCGATTCCGAGATTGCGACGATTGCCGTGCCGCTCATCGCCAAAGAAAAAACGGTTGGCGTGTTGTGTCTCGCGCATCAACGCGCGTTCTCCAACTTTGCGGTCATTCACACGCTCGCGCGGCAAATCGCCATCGCCGTTGAAAATTCCCAGTTGTACCTGCAAGTGCAAGAGCGCGATGTTCTGCGCGGACAATTATTGCAACGCGCCGTTGCCGCGCAAGAGGAAGAACGCAAACGCATCGCGCGCGAATTGCACGACGACACCGGGCAAATGCTTACCGCGCTCGCGGTGGGCTTGGGCGCGGTCGAGCAAACCATCCCGGTCAACCCCGCCAAAGCCGAACGCCAAATCATCGAGTTGAAAAATGTGACGATGCGCGCGATTGAAAGTTTGCGCCAGTTCGTTTCCGATTTGCGCCCGTCGCTTCTCGACGACATGGGACTCGTTTCGGCGGTGCGTTGGTACACGCAACAATTTTCCGAACGCATGAGCATCGAAGGCACGTTTGAAGTGACCGGCACGAAACGCCGTTTGCCGCCCCAGGTCGAGACGGTGTTGTTTCGCATTGCACAGGAAGCGTTGAACAATGTCGGTCGCCACGCGCGCGCCAAACATGCGAGCGTGAAACTTGAATTCGGCGCGGCGCAAATGACGCTTACCGTCGAGGATGATGGCGCGGGCTTTGATGTGAGCAAGGTGATGGGCACGCACACCGAGCGGCGCGCGTGGGGTTTGCTCGGCGTGCAAGAACGCATTGAACTCGTCGGCGGCAAGTTTACGCTTGAATCGGAACGCGGACAGGGAACGAAAATCGTGGTGGAAATTCCGGTCAAGGATGAAGGATGAAATAGATGGGACGCAGACGAACGCTGATGAACGCAGAAAAAAGATTTCATCCGCGTTTGTCCGCGTTCGTCCGCGTCCCATAATTTTTTGGAGTGAACGGTGTCTAAAATTCGTTTGATGCTCGTGGACGACCACGAAATTGTGCGCGCGGGTCTGCGCATGTTGCTCTCGACCCAGGATGACATTGAGATTGTCGCCGAGGTGGACACGGGACACGGCGCAATTGAACGCGCCAAAGAATTGAAACCCGATATTATTTTGATGGATATCAATTTGCCCGACCTGGATGGCATTGAGGCGACGCGACAAATCAAACGTCTCCTGCCAAACACGGCGATTCTGGCGCTGACGATGCACGAGAGCGACGAATATTTTTTCAAGATGATGCAAGCCGGCGCGTCCGGTTACGTGCCGAAAAAAGCCGCGCCGAACGAACTCGTCAACGCGATTCGCACGATTCGCGAAGGCAACGTGTTTCTGTATCCGTCGCTCGCCAAAGCGCTTGTGCGCGATTTTATGGGACGCGCCGCGCAAGGCGACGACCGTGCTTCGCTCGACGGCTTGACCGACCGCGAGCAAGAAGTTCTGCGCCTGATTGCCGATGGCTCGACGAATCCGGAGATTGCGGACAAGTTGACGATTAGCGTGAAAACCGTCGAGCGTCATCGCGCAAACATTATGGCGAAACTGAATTTGCACAGCCGTACCGAGTTGGTCAAGTACGCAATTCGCAAGGGGTTGATTGAGGTGGAACAGTAGCGAACGCTCGCCGTAGCGTTCGAGATGTGCGATACGAAAATGGAGACCCGTCAGGTTTGTAAAACCTGACGGGTCTTTTCAATCATCACACTTCCGCCATCAACTCTTTTGCCGTCCCACGCTTGACCTTGCCGGCACGATATTGAGCACGCGCAATTTTAGCGTTTGCCGCGATTGCTTTGCGACGACGGACAATTCGTATTGCTTCATGAGCGTGACAACCGAGTAGTTTCATGTTAGTTCAAAATTTTACTAAACCGACGGTAATATTATCGTAGCCGCCGTGTTGGTTC
>CAZPIR010000513.1:0-3130 GCA_964586085.1 uncultured Anaerolineaceae bacterium
CGTTCCGTCACCGAAACGAGCATAATGTTCATAATCCCGATGCCGCCGACGAGCAATGAAATCGCCGCGACGCCGCCGAGAAAAATCGTCAGCGTGCCGGTCACTTGATTCGCCGTGTTCAAAATATCTTGCTGACTCTGAATGCTAAAATCATCCTGGAACAAGATGCGATGACGCTCGCGCAAAACCTCGCTGATTTCTTGGACCACCGCATCCTGCACGGACGGGTCGGTGACCTTGACGTTGATGACCGACACGGTGTTGCCGCCACGGAATTGTCCACCGCGACTGAGGCGGCTCATCGCCGTCGTGATTGGCACGTAAACCTGGGTGTCCACATTCATAAACCCAGTGCCGCCCTTGGCGACCATCACACCCAACACACGAAAGTTTTGCCCATTGATGCGCACGAATTGCCCGATGGGGTCCGCCGTGTCAAAGAGCGTCGTCGCAACCTGCGCGCCCAACACAATGACCGCCGAATTGCCCGACACATTTGCCGACGAAAGAAATTCTCCGCTCGCCACCTGAGTGTTCATGATGTCGAGATATTCCGGCGTCACACCCAGGACGCGCGCATTCGTATTGTTGCCGAGATAAGCAAGTTGTCCAAAACTTTCGACCTGGGGCGCGACGCCCACAATGAACGGCAGTCCTTCCAACGCTTCGCCGTCGGCTTGAGTCAAGGTCGCCGCCGAACCTTCGGCGGCACGTACGCCGCCGCTCTGCGTCGAACCAGGTCGCACGTACATCAGGTTCGTGCCAATGCTCGTGATCTGGTTCGTGATCGCGGCTTGCGCGCCGCGCCCAATGGACATCATCGCAATCACCGACATGACGCCGATGATGATGCCGAGCATCGTCAAACCTGCGCGGAGTTTGTTCGCGTTGATACTGCGAATCGCGATCCGCATACTTTCCCAAACATTCATCTTTCACCTTGGGTAGAGACAAACCGTCGGCTCGTCTCCATCAACTTTCGACAATCACGCCATCGCGTACGCGAATCGCGCGTTGCGCTTGCCCGGCAATTGCCGGATCGTGCGTCACGAGAATCACGGTCAAGCCCTTGTCGCGATTGAGCGATTTGAAAATGTTCATGATCTCGGTGCCCGATTTTGAATCCAGGTTGCCGGTCGGTTCGTCCGCCAAGATGATGCTGGGATTGTTGACGAGCGAGCGCGCAATCGCGACGCGTTGTTGCTGACCGCCGGACAATTCGTTCGGGCGGTGATGCGTGCGATCGCCCAAGCCCACCGCTTGCAGTGCCGCGTGCGCGCGCTCCCGTCGGTCCGGCGCGCCGGCATACACCATCGGCAACTCGACCTGATCAATCGCGGGCGTGCGCGGCAACAAGTTGAACTGCTGAAACACAAAACCGATTTTCTTGTTGCGCACACCGGCTTGCTCGTCATCGGTCATCTTGGACACGTCCGTGCCATCGAGGAAATACTCGCCGCTCGTTGGCGTATCAAGACAACCGATAATGTTCATCAGCGTGGATTTACCGGAACCCGAAGGACCGGTAATCGCCACCATCTCGCCTTCTTGAATTTCAAACGAGACGCCATTGAGCGCGAACACGTCAATGTCGCCCATGCGATAAATTTTCTTTACATCGTTGATGCGAATGACTGCACTCATATTACCGCCCGATGAATGGAATGCCAGGACCACCACCTGGAATGTTGTTGGTTTGCCGCGTCGTCGTTTGATTGATCGCGACCACGTCGCCTTCTTGCAGACCGCTCAAAATTTCAACCGATTGGTCGTTCGTCAAACCGGTTGTGACCGGCACCGAAATGGATTGTCCTTTGTATTGCACGGTCACGGTTTTTTGATTGCCTTGCGTACGCACCGCGCGCAGAGGCAAGAGCAGAACATTTTCGCGGCTATCCACTACAATCGTCAGGTTCGCAGTCATTCCCGGCTTGACCGTATCGTTGACGTTCGTCACTTCAAGCGTCACTGGATAATTGACAACCCCCTGAGTCACGGTGCCGACCGGACCAACCGTCACCACTTTGGCTTGGAAATTTCTGCCCGTGATGGCGTCCAAAGTCATCTGCGCGTTTGCGCCGGTTTTGACCTTGGGCATGTCCACTTCGGCAATCGAAACCTTGACTTGCAAGCGCGCCGTGTCCACCACCGTCGCCGCCGTGGTTGTTCCAACGGTGTCGCCTTTTTTGAAATTGACGACAGACACGACACCATCAAACGGCGCGTAGATGAACGCCTTGTCAAGATTGCGCTTGGCTTGTTCGACTGCGACCTTGGCATTATCAAGCGACGCTTGCGCGGTACGCATTTTCGTGTCGAGATTTTTTTGCGCCTGTTCGAGCGCGGCTTGATCGTTGGCATACTGCACTTGCGCTGACTTCAACGCCGAATCATTGATCGTCGCTTCGGTGATTTTATAATTCGCCAGCGCAGATTGGTAATCAATCGTCGCCGTTTGTAATGCGGACGCCTCCGAAGTCGCGCCCACATCGCCACGCCACGCGATGCGATTGTAATTGGCTTGCGCCTGTTGCAATGTCACCGTCGCTTTATCCAGGTTGACCTTGGCGACAATCAAGGAATTGGGATTCTGATCGTTCTTGGCTTTAGCCGCATCCAGGTTCGACTTGGAAACAGTCAAGGCATTCTGCGCGCTCTTTAACGCGTACTCTAAATCCGATTTGGTCTGGTCATAACTGGCTTGGGCGCTGGACAAACTCGATTGCGACGTTTTAAGCGCGAGTTCCAAGTCGGTCGTATCCAATTGCATCAACACCTTACCTGCTTTGACCACATCGCCCACTTGGACCGGCACGTTTGCCACGCGCCCGCTCGTCTGAAAAGGCAACTCCACCTCTTTGATCGCCGACACATTGCCCGCCGCATTGATCGTTGCCGTCAACGCGCCGCGTTGCACCGTTGTCGTTTGCACAGCCACTGTGCTGGTCGTCGAGCGCGCGTTCATATTTTGCCAAACCACCACACCGGCTACAATCGCGACCAAAACAACAACACCGAGAATAATACCGGTTTTCCGCTTCATACTTTGCCTCCTTGAAAAGTTCCCCCGAAAAATCCTTGTATGATTGCACGTTCTACTCTAGCCCGGACGCCTTAAAGCAAACCAAGG
>CAZPIR010000514.1:0-3116 GCA_964586085.1 uncultured Anaerolineaceae bacterium
CTTTTTCCCGAAAGGGCAAGGCGCGCAAGCCGTGATTGACGGCAAGACAAAACTTGGCGGACAGATTCCGATCAATGTGTCCGGCGGATTGAAAGCGCGCGGTCATCCGGTCGGCGCGACCGGTGTCGCGCAAGTCGTTGACTTGGTTTGGCAATTGCGTCACGAATTGCCGGAATCGCGTCAAGTGAAAAACGCGCAGACCGGTCTCTCGGTCAACTTTGGCGGATTCGGGAATAATGTGGTATCGTTCGTTTTGCGGAGAGGTGAGTGATGAAACAGCAAATCAACATCGTCGCGTACAAATGCAAGGCGTGCGGCAAAGTTCACTTTCCGTTCCACGATCGATGCTTGGTATGCAAGGGACGCGAGTTTGAAGAAATCAAACCGCAAGGCAACGCCAAGCTCATCACGTTCTCGCAAATTTTCAACTTGCCCTGGGGCTTTGACAATCGTTTCATTTTCGTCGGCGTCGCCGAATTTGAAAACGGCGTCAAGGCGATGGGACAAATCACCGCAACCGATCCGGCAGAATTAAAGCTGGGAATGATGATGAAGCCAACCTGGGGCATCGTCCGCGTGATTGGCGGCGAGGATGTGTACGGTCTGATTTACAAACCACTCTAGTCGTCAGTCAACAGTAGACAGTCAACAGTCGCCGCTCATTCGACTGTTGACTGTTGACTGACGACTGCTGACTCGACAGGAGGAATGCTCACACTGCCGTGCTTGGCGCGCACATATTTATCCAACGTGCTCGAAATTCTCTCAATGGAGAAGGAGTTTTTCAAAATGGCAGTTGATTCTAAATCCAAACTCCTCGGCTTTATGCCGGGGGATGTGCCCGATTGGGGCGCAATGCTCTCGCTCGGTTTTCAGCAAGTCCTCACCATGTTCCCCGCGACGGTGCTCGTCGCCGTTCTCACCAAATTCGATGTCGGCGTGACCCTGCTTGCGAGCGGTTGCGGTACGATCATCGCCCTGCTCGTCTCCAGTCGCAAAATTCCGATGTACTATGGTTCGAGTTTTTCGTACATCGCCGTCGTGATTACGACGATGAGTTTGTACGCCAACAAATGTTTCGCCGATCCTAAAACCGTTTATTGTCCTGACGGCGTCCGCATTGTCCAGGTCGGTATCATTGGCACCGCCGTGTTGGAGATTTTGATCGGCTTGCTCATCATGCGCATCGGCAAGGACGCGCTCGACAAAGTCTTGCCACCCGTCATCACCGGCAGTGTCGCGATGGTGATTGGTATTGCGCTCGCCGGCGCCGCGCTCGGCATGGCGGGTGCGAACTGGGGCATCGCGTTTATCACCTTGATCGTCACGGTCGCGTTCTCGGTCTATCTGCAAAATCGCGGACTGCTCGGCATGTTGCCGATTTTGCTCGGCGCCGTTGTCGGTTACGTTGTGGCGATTCCCTTCGGCTTGGTGGATTTTTCGTTGATTGACAAAGCCGATTGGTTCCGCATTCCGGCGATCACTCTGCCGGCGTTCGAAGACCCGCGCGCGTGGGGCGCTGTGTTCAGCATCGCGCTCATCGCGATTGCGACCGTGCCCGAATCCACCGCGCACCTGTATCAAATGAGTTTGTACATTGATCAACTCGCGAAAGAGTTGGGACGTGCGCCGCTCGAAATCAAAAAGTTGATTGGCTTGAACCTGGTTGCGGACGGCGCGGATGATGTGGTCGTCGGTTTCCTGGGTGGTTGCGCCGGCACGAACTATGGCGAAAACAATTCCTTGATGGCGATCACGCGCAACTATTCAACCGCCGTATTGATGGTGGCTGGCGGCATGGCGATTTTCCTGGGATTCATCGGCAAACTCGCCGCGCTCGTCAACACGATTCCGGTCGCCGTGACCGGCGGCTTGGCGATTTACTTGTTCGGCGTCATCGGCATGCAAGGCGTCGCGCTGATTCAATCCGAGCGCGTCAACTTGTTTGACCCGCGCCAGCTCGCCATCGGCGCGACGATTTTGGTGTGCGGCATTGGCGGCAACCTGGGATTGAAAGATGGCTTGTTCCCGTTCCCGATTCCCGGCGTCTTTCCGCAAGGCATCCCCGCGATTGTGTTCGCCGCGTTGGTTGGCATTCTGATGAACCTGTTGTTCCTCGTGCTTCCGCCTAGCATGTTTGGCGTGAAAGAACGCGAGAATCTGAATTAGTCGTGTCGTCGTCTAGTCGCGTAGTCGAATAGTTTTGTTTCGACTACGCGACTATCAGACTATTTGACTAGGAGACTTTATGCTTCCCACTCCCGGACTCGCTTCATTCGATTACATCCAGCCCGCGTCGCCGCAAGAGGTGACGAAATTATTGTTGCGCGGCGATGCGCGCTTGTTCATGGGCGGCACCGATGTGTTCGTCCGCATGCGCGATGGATTTTTTGCGCCGAAATTTTTGATTGATGTGAAACGCTTGCCCGGCATGACCGCGCTTAAATTTGGCAAACGCGCCGGTCTCGCGATTGGCGCAGGCGTGGATATGAACACGATTGCGCGCGCGTCGGTCGTGATGGAAAATTATCCCTTGCTCGTGCAAGCGATTGATGCAGTCGCGTCGTACCAACTCCGCACGCGTGCGACGATGGGCGGCAATTTGTGCAACGCCTCGCCCGCCGCCGATACTGCGCCCGCCGCGCTCGTGCTGGGCGCGAATTTGATTGTGCACGGGCGACGCGGTGAACGCGCCGTGCCCATCGAAAAATTTTTCGTCGGACCCGGCAAGACGGCAATGAAACCCGGCGAATTTTTACTTCGCATTGAAATTCCCCCGATGCCCAAGGGCGCGGTGGGCAGATATTTGAAACTGGGTCGCAACGCGCACGGCGACCTCGCGATTGTTGGCGTTGCTGTCCTGGGTTATCCCGACAAGAAATCGGAATCGGGATTTTCTTTTCGCATCGCACTCGCGTCTGTCGCACCTACACCGATTCGCGTGCCGAGTGCAGAGAAAATTTTATCTGCGTCGGCGATCACAGCGGAAACGATACAAGCCGCCGCCGATGCCGCGATGGATACGGCGAAACCGATTGACGATATGCGTTCGAGCGCCGAGTATCGCAAGGCGATGGTGCGCGCGCTGACCAAGCGGGCGGTTACGGAAATTTGGG
>CAZPIR010000515.1:0-3104 GCA_964586085.1 uncultured Anaerolineaceae bacterium
ACCGCCGAGCCAAAAATTTCCGGGCAAGCACGGTATTTGGATTGGCAACATTTGGGGCAACCTGTTCAAGTCCACCCCGCCCACCGCACCCAAGATCAAGGTGAAAGCGGTTCCCGGCAGATGCGACGTGGACATTTTCATCGGCGACAAGTCGTCGAACGAAACCGGCTTTATGATTTATCGGCTCGATTCGCACGCGCACGCGTTTCAACGCATCGCCACGCTCGATGCGAACGGCGACGGGTCTCTGCACTTTGTGGATCAAAAAGTGTACGGCAAGTTGCAGTACTATGTCGCCGCGTTCAACTCGGCTGGCAAATCCGAGAGCAACATTGTCAAAGCCGCGATTACAGACGACAAGTGTCAAACCCCGGATTGGCAGATCATCGAACTGGAAAAAACAACGGTCACGGTGACGCAACCGGTGGACAAGATGTACTGCTATCTTTCGGTGAACGGCGGACCCTGGACGCGCGTGCCGCCCGGCGAAGACAATTTTCTGCCAGTAAAAAACGGTCAGGTGGATTTGTCCAAGTTCATCAAAAAACTTGCGCCGCCGGACGCGCAAGGCAATGTCACGGTGCGGCTCGAATGTTGGGCGTGGCGCGGCGGCTCGCTTGTGTTTCTCGGCGAGACGAGCACGACGATCAACCTTAGCCAAGCCAACAAGCCGATTCAATTCGGCAACTCGAACTATCGCATCGGCGCGAATGTCGGGCGCGGGCAAATTGACCTGAGTGGTCACGCCACCCAGCCCTCGGATGGCGATCCGCCGGCACCGCCCAGTCCCTGGATTGATCCGCCGTATGGCGCAAAATTTACGACCGATACCGAAGTGTGCGCCAAGCACGGCTGGTCTAACGCAATGTGTGCGATTTTCCAAGTGGTGCCAAACGCGGGGGCGTTCCTGGTTTGGGATTGGAAATCGCTCCTTTGCATCAGCGGACCAAATTCGGATGCGTGTAAAGGACATCTGACCGAGGTTGACGGCTATCACGTTTACCGCACTTTTCCCGGTCCGAATATGACGCCCCAACTGATTGTAACAAGTAATGATCCTAAAATCACCGTCGCAATGATTACGGCAGATCAACTCGAAACGCCGCCGGGCGCATTTACCGCGCCACAATTTTTCGTGCGCGCATTCAAGGGCAATGTGGAATCGGATGATAGCAAACACGTCATCGCGATCACGGTCGAACCTGAGCCGACCGTCCAAGATGTTATTCTGAAAGCCGGTGCAACTGTGTGGGATATCAAGCAAAGCAAAGTGAGCACCTGGGGTTGTATGACCACAGGGGGCACAGGCGTTCCCACTCACCCCGCCGGACATATTGAAGTTGGTTTCGATAGACGCTATCACGACTGCACCTTTGGTCACGAATCGTACAGCGATTTCACGCGTGGCGCAATGTGGTTTGATGTAAGTAGCATCAAAGGAGATATTCTCTCCGCGACCCTCCACCTTCCTTGGAAGGGCGGGAGATACGATCCAACCGGTGACGCGGCGACGAATCAGCATGTGTCTTGCGCGGGCGCGTTACTGCTCGGGCAGGAAGACTTTAGAAAAACGGATTACAGTCATCCCGATGCTTTGCCGGGGGGCAAGTTGTATCGCCCGCTCAACATTACGGGCGTTCCGGACGATGCCCTCGTCATTGAAGTGACGGATGCGGTGCGGGGCTGGCAAAGCGACCCCAGCCGGAATTTCGGTTTTACCTTGATGGGGACAGATGAAAGTCTGCCGGAAAACAAGGTTGATTGCTATACCATCTATGGCGATATGTCGCTCAAAGTGAAGGTGAAACAATGAAACACATAATACGCTTGCTCGTGTTGATGATGCTGGTCGCGGGATGCAATCCAGTTCAGGACACACCCGAAATAAAATCCGATGGTCCGCGCGTGTGGCTCGACGCGCCGCTCAACAACAGCGCGCTCCCGCTCGCGCCGCTCGAAATCGTTTCGCATTCGAGCGATCCTCTGCGCGTGACTCAGATCGAACTCAGTGTGAACGGCAGTGTTCTGCGAACGGATCCGAATGTGGATCAAGCCAAATCGCTCGTCACGATGCGCCAAGCATGGTCGCCGCCGGCACCTGGGAATTACACCTTGCTCGTGCGTGCGATGAACAGCGCGAGCGTGTGGAGCGAGTACGCACAATCGCTCGTCGTGATTGGCGGCACGACCGGCGGCGTGGTCGAAGGCGCAGTCTATGCCGACCTGAACGGCGACGGCGACACGAATGATGCAAGCGAAGGTTTGCTCGACGATGTGACGGTCACGCTCACCGGTTGCGCGAACAAAACGACGCAAACCGACGAAGGCAATTTCCAATTCACCGGTTTGCCGACCGGAACCTGTTTAGTCGCGTTTGCCAAAACGGGTTGGAAATTTGCCGGCGCTTTTCCGCAAACGAATGACTATCCCATCAAAGCGATTTCTGATCCTGGCAACCCAACTGCGTTTTCGATTCGAATGACGCCGGACGCGCCGAAGGTTGATGTGCCGCCGGCACAACCACCCGCCGGCACCACGCGCGTGCCGCCGGTGACGATTACGTACCTCGCTGACCCAGCGAGTGTCGTCGCGGGACAATGCTCGACAATTCGCTGGCAAGTGACGAACGCATCAAAAGTGTTTCTCGATGATGTCCAGGTTGAAGCGAGCGGGACGAAACGCGATTGCCCGAAACAAAACGCGACGCACACGCTTCGCATCATCACACTCGACAATCAAACGGTGACGCGCACGGTGACGATCAGTGTGACCCAGCCACCGGTAAACACCGGTTGCACCGGCGCGCCCAGCCTCGCGTCGTTCGGCGCATCGAGTACGAGTATCACGCAAGGCAGTTCGACGAAACTGAATTGGGGTGCGATCAGCAATGTAGATTCGGTGGACATTGATCAAAGCATCGGTAAACTTTCGGTTACCAACAAAGCCGTTGCGGCTGGCTCGAAAACGGTGACGCCCGCGCAAACGACGACGTACACCTTGACCGCGCGTTGTGGCACAAACACAATCACGCGCCAGGTCGCAATCACAGTGAGCGCGCCCGCCGCGCCAAAATGCAGTGGCACACCGAACATCGCTTCGTTCAC
>CAZPIR010000516.1:0-3103 GCA_964586085.1 uncultured Anaerolineaceae bacterium
ATCCGACCTTGAACCTGGTCAAGTACAACGTCATCAATCCATTGCCAGCGGACATGCCGGATTTTCAATTCATCATTCACGCCGCCGGCATCGCCTCGCCGATTTATTATCGTGCACATCCCATCGAAACGATGGACGCGAATATCTCCGGCTTGCGACATTTGCTAGATTATTGCCGCGAACAAAAAGCCAAGGGCAAACCGGTCGAAGGATTTTTGTTTTATTCGAGCAGTGAGATCTACGGCGACCCGGACGCGGCGCACATTCCCACCGACGAAACGTTTCGTGGGTTCGTATCGTGCACCGGCCCGCGCGCGTGCTACGACGAATCGAAACGGTACGGCGAAACCTTGTGCGTCAATTTTGCGCAACAGTACGACTTGCCCATCAAGATGGCGCGTCCGTTCAATAATTACGGACCTGGGTTGAAAATTTCCGACCGGCGCGTGATTCCCGATTTTGCGCGCGATATTTTCGAGGGACGCGATATTGTAATGTTGTCCGACGGTTCGCCGACGCGCACGTTTTGTTATGCCGCTGATGCGGTGGTCGGTTATTACAAAGTGTTGGTGCGCGGATACAAGGGTGAGCCATACAACATCGGCGTCGAGTCGCCGGAAATTTCGATGGCGGATTTGGCGCGCCGGATTACCGGCATCGCCAAAGAGCTGTACGGTTATCAAGGCAAGGTTGTGACTCAACCCAGCACGTTGAGCGATTATCTCGTGGACAATCCCAATCGGCGATGCCCGGTGATTGCCAAAGCGCGCGCGCACCTGGGTTACAATCCTTCGATTTTGATTGACGATGGTTTGCGGCGCGCCATGATTTGGTACGCGGGCAATCGCCAAGCCGAGGATGCATAATGAAAATTTCAGTGATCGGCGCGGGTTATGTTGGTCTGGTGACCGGCGTGTGTCTCGCGGACAAGGGACATCAAGTTGTTTGTGTGGACGTGGACCAGGACAAAGTGGCGAAAATCAATCGCGGCATTGCGCCGATTCACGAACACGGTTTGCCGGCTTTGCTCGAAAAAAATGTGGGGCGCAATTTGCGCGCGACGAGTGACCTCGCCCAAGCGGTGCTCGACACGGACGTGACGTTCATTGCTGTTGGCACGCCGTTCGATGGCAAGGTGATTGATCTCAAATACATCAAAGAATCGTCGTCGCAAATCGGCGCGGCGATGAAAAATAAAAACACGTTTCATCTCGTCGTCGTCAAAAGCACGGTTGTGCCGGGAACGACGGACGATGTGGTTGCGCCGATTCTCGCGCAAACGTCAGGTCAAAAAATCGGCGTAGATTTCGGCGTGGGCATGAATCCGGAATTTCTCACCGAAGGCGTTGCCGTGCGCGATTTCATGTTTCCCGACCGCATCGTGTTCGGCGCAACGGACGAAAAAAGCTTGGCGATGTTGGAGCAGGTGTACGCTGCATTCGACAACGTGCCGCGCATCCAGACAAACAACAAGACGGCAGAGATGATCAAGTACACGTCGAATGCGTTGCTCGCGACGATGATTTCGTTCGCGAATGAAATCGGTAATCTCTCGGCGCAACTCGGCGGCATTGACATTGTGGATGTGATGCGCGCAATTCATGTCAACAATTATCTGAGCACGGAAACGCGCGATGGCACACGTTTTGTCGCGCCGATTACGAGTTTCCTCGAAGCGGGTTGTGGTTTTGGTGGCAGTTGCCTGCCGAAAGATGTCAAGGCGCTCGTCTCGCATGGCGAACGCGCGGGCGTGTCCATGCGTTTGCTCGACTCGGTGATTCAAATCAATCAACAACAGCATCAACAAGTTTTGGTTTTACTCAAGAAACATTTTGCGTCATTGCAAAACGTGCGCATCGCAATCCTGGGTTTGGCGTTCAAGCCGGACACGGACGACATGCGCGAGTCGCCGGCAATTCCAATCATCAAGGGATTGCAAGCCGAGGGCGCGCGCATTCAGGCGTACGACCCGGTGGCGATCAACGAGGCGCGTAAAATTTTTGACGATGCGATTGTGTACTGCGATTCACTCGCGAGCGCGTTGCAAAATGTGGATGCGGTGGTGCTCGTTACGCGCTGGAGCGAATTTAATCAGGTGCCCGAATTGCTCAAATCAATTAACCCCGCGCCGATTTTTGTGGATGGTCGGCGCATGCTCGACAAGCGCACGATTCCAAACTATGAAGGAATCGGATTGTAGGTCACATGATTTTTACCGAAACGAAACTCAAGGGTGTGTACGTCGTCGAGATCAAACGCATCGAAGATCATCGTGGTTTTTTTGGACGCGCGTTTTGCCAGAACGAATTCAAGGCGCAAGGGTTGAATCCGATGATGGTGCAAATGAATGTCGGGTTCAGTCACAAAAAAGGCACTTGGCGCGGATTGCATTTTCAACGCGCGCCCTGGGCGGAAGCCAAATTTATTCGTTGCACGCAAGGCGCGATTTACGACATCTCGGTTGACCTGCGTCCCGATTCGCCGACGCACAAGCAATGGATTGGTGTTGAGTTGACGGCAGAGAATCGCAAGATGGTGTATGTGTCCGAAGGTTTCGCGCACGGTTATCTCGCGCTCGCGGATAATTCGGAAATGTATTATCAAACGACCCAGTTTTACGCGCCGGAATTTGCGACAGGCATTCGTTACAATGACCCGGCGTTTGGCATCACCTTGCCGATTCCGGTCGAGGTGATTTCAGAGCAAGATCTCAAGTGGGCTGATTACTCGTTATAAGACGAGCGTTGTTGGTTCGATAAAATTCAAGGAGAATTCAGGTGTTCATCATTGACACAGCATTGGCAAAGCGGCATCAAGAACAAAACCCGGTGCGAGTGGGGCTGGTTGGTGCAGGTTATATGGGACGTGGCATCGCGTTGCAAATTTTGACGTGTATGACCGGCATCAAGTTGGTCGCTATCTCGAACCGCACGCTCGCGGGCGCCGAACGCGCTTTTCGTGACGCAGGGATAACATCGGCGCGTCGTGTCGAAACGGTGGCGCAACTCGAAGATGTGATTGCGCACGAGCAATATGCGATTACCGATGATCCAACCTTGCTCGCGCAAGCCGAGGGGATTGACGCCGTGATTGATGCGACCGG
>CAZPIR010000517.1:0-3094 GCA_964586085.1 uncultured Anaerolineaceae bacterium
GGTCTGCCGGTGAGTTTGAAATTTTTGGCGAACGAAGAAAGCCAATCCGACTTGCGCGTCAAGCTGGGTCTCGATGTAAATCGGCGCACGGTTTTGCTGATTGGCGGCGGCGAAGGGATGGGTCCGCTTTACACCATCGCGCGCGCGCTCAACGATGCGAAACTGCCGGCGCAACTCGCCATCATCACCGGCCGCAACAAACCCTTGCTCAAACAATTGCAAAGCGCATCGTGGCAAATTCCGGTTTCATTGCAAGGATTTGTGACGAACATGCCGGATTGGATGCGCGCTTCGGATGTGATTATCACCAAAGCCGGACCAGGCACGATTATGGAAGCCGTGTCGTGCGGCTTACCGATCATGCTCAGCGGATTTTTGCCGGGACAGGAAGAGGGCAACGTCACATTTGTCGAGCGTAATGGCATCGGCGTTCTGCGCCGCGAACCGTCGGATATTGCGCGCACACTCGGCGAATGGTTTGCGCCGGGCAACGACACCTTGGCGCAATTTGCCGCGCGCGCGCGCGAGTTGGCGCGTCCACAAGCGGCGATTGAAATTGCCGATATTTTGCGGGCGACTCTGGAAGGAAAGTAAGCAAGGAAACCGGTAGACACGGATCCAGGGAAATCTGACACTTGTTTACCTGTTTACCGGTCTATTTTTTACTTGCCTCTCCACCATGCTCACCCGATTTCTCACTCGCCACTTGCGCATGTTAAGCGCGGCAACCCTTGTCGCGCTGACCGCGTGCAACGCCTCGTCGCCCATCTCCGCGCCAGCTAGCGCTCCGCTCACGATCACGTTTTGGCACGCGCAAACCGGCACTGCTGCATCCACGCTCGATGCACTGGTGAGTGATTTCCACAAAGCAAACCCGTCCATCACCGTGCGCGGCGAAGTGAAACCCAATGATGGTGACCTTTTGCGGCAAGGCATCGCCGCGATGGCATTGAACCAACTGCCCGATTTTGTCATCGCGAGTGATCGCACGATTGCCGAATTTGCGCGCCGCGATGCGCTCGCTCCGCTCGATGGCTGGCTCAACGATTCCCAGCTCGGCATTGGCGAAAATGAACGTGCCGATTTTGTTCCAGGTCTGCTCGATGCGGGACGCCGGCAAAATCAATTTGTCGCGTTTCAGTTCGATGCGCGTACCGTGGTTTTGTGCTACAACTCCAATCTGCTGACCGCCGCACGCGCCGAGATTCCGCGAACCTGGGATCAGTTTGCCGCCGCCGCGCGGGCAACGACACGCGGCAACGCGCACGGCTGGACGATGAAGCCGGACGCGCGCGTGTTCGATATGTTGTTGGCGAGTCGCGGCACGAGCACGTTGAACGAAGCGCAAACGCAAGCGCAGTTTGGCGATGCGGCAGGGATGACGGTTTTGCAAATGATCGTCGCATTGTATCGCGGCGGCGCGGCAACGCTTGCCGAAAACGATGCGACTGTGCTTGACGATTTTGCGCAAGGGCGCACGGCATTCCTGTTCGTGACGACCGATCAACTGCCCAACGTGTCGGACACGCTCGCGCGCGCGCGTGCGACGTTTGTGCTTGGCATCGCGCCTGTGCCGCAAAACGATGCAACGCGCCCGGCGAATGTGGTGTTCGGTTCGCAAATTGCCGTGTTCAAAAATTCGGATGAACGTATGCGCGCGGCGTGGCAATTCGTGCGCTGGCTCGCGCAACCGGCGCAAGCCGCGCGTTGGGCGCAAGCAACGTATGCCTTGCCCACCCGCTTGTCGTCCCGTGCCACCCTCGCGTCTGACCCGAACCTGGTTTTACTGCGCGAGACCTGGAATGATCCGGTGCCAACTCTGCGCGCCACGCCTATCGTCAAGGATGCCGGATTGATTGACGCGGCGATGATCGAACTGTGGACGACCGTCGCTAACACCGCCGACATGACCGGCGCAATGACGCGCGCAACCACGCGCGTGAATCGTTTGTTGGGACAAACCCCGTAAAGATTCAAGCCACGCATCACCCGAGTTTACACGAAAAAATCATTCGTATTGATTCGTGGTCAAAAGGACAATTATGAGTACTCGTTATCAAATTGCTGTGCGTGCCGCGCGCGCGGCGGGCAAAATCCTGCGCGAAAAATTCGAGCATACGCGTGAGGTCAAGTTCAAAGGACGACGCGACATTGTAACCGACGCGGATTTCGCCGCCGATCATGCTCTGCGTGAAATTATCCTCGCGCAATTTCCGAACGATGCGTTTTTATCGGAAGAGGACACCAAAGAAAAACGCGCGCAGTTGTGGGCGCAAGCGCGTGCTGAGAATGGCATCTATCTTTGGATTGCCGATCCGCTCGATGGCACCACGAATTACGCGCATCGCCTGCCGTTCTTTACGACCTCCATCGCGTTGTTCCACGCAAACCAGGTGCAACTTGGCGCCGTGTACGATCCGATTCACAACGAATTGTTTGCCGCCGCGCGCGGCAAGGGCGCAACCTTGAACGGCAAGCCGATGCGCGTGAACGATACGCGCGTGTTTGAAAACGGTGTCACCTCGACGGAATGGGGACGTGAAACACTGATGCGCCAACGCACCGTCGAGGCGTTCACGCAAACCGTACTCAAAGCGATGAGTGGACGCGCGTTTGGGAGTGCCGCGCTTTCGGTGTGTTACGTGGCGACGGGACGCCTGAGCACGTACTTTCACCTGTCGCTCTCAGCGTGGGACATTGCCGCCGCCGCGCTCATCGTCGAAGAAGCCGGCGGGCGCGTGACGAATTTGCAAGGCGAACCTTGGACGGTTCATTCGCAAGCGTACGTTGCAACGAATGGACATTTGCACAAACAGATGTTGCGCTATTTCAAATGACCGGACGCGAACGCATCACGCGCACTCTGCGCGGTGAACCAACCGACCGACTCGCGCGCGGCGAATTTTTTATCGCCGACGATTTTACGCGCGCGTTCCAGAGTCACGATGCGGGCATGCCGATCACCTGGGAACATTCGCGTACCGTTGTCGTGCAACTCGACCTGGATGTGGCGCCCGTGTCGTTCAGCGAGGGTTGGGGCGCGCTCGACCAACCCGACCTGGATCGCGCGCTCGAGCGCATCGCGCGCTGGCGC
>CAZPIR010000518.1:0-3084 GCA_964586085.1 uncultured Anaerolineaceae bacterium
CGAATCCACCGCTGTACTATTTGCTCTTGCGCGTCTGGGTCGCGGTTGCCGGCGCGAGCGAATTTGCGGCACGGTACTTTTCGGTTTTCTTTGGCGTGTTGTGTGTGCCGTTGTTGTATCGTTTCGCGCGCGAAATGATTCCCTTCCCTGCGCGCGGCGCGCAAGCGGGGTTAGGGTGGGGGTTGCTTGCCGCCGCGCTCATTGCGATCAATCCGTACCAAATTTGGCATTCCCAGGATGTGCGCAATTACACGATTTGGCCCGCGCTCTCTCTCGCCGCGCTGATTTTTTTCTGGCGTTGGTGGCGTTTGGAAATTGGACAATCGCCTTTGTCATTTATCATTTCTAATTTGTCATTCTACATTTTCTTTACCGCCGCGAGTCTCTACACACACTATTACGACACGTTCATCCTTGTCGCCGAAAATCTTTTTGTGTTCCTGTTGGCGTTTCTCGCGCGACGATGGAAGATGGTCGGACGCTGGGCAATCGCGCAAATTGTTTTGATTGCGTTGTACGCACCCTGGGTCTTGTTTGGCACGAATCGCGTGACGACGTACGGCGAGGGGAGCGCGTACGGCGGTGTGCCGTTGTGGGAACAATTCAGCCGCACGCTCGCGTCGTTTGTCGTGAGCGACACCTTGCCTGATGCGTTCAAATCAATCGTGTGGGTTCCGCTCGCGCTCGCACTTGTTGCGATTTTGATTTTGTTCGCGCGCAAAAATTTTGTGCCAGCCGCGTTCCTGGTTTTGTGGATTGCAATTCCGACGCTCGCGCTCTTTGCGATTTCGATGGGTCGCCCGTTGTTCCTCGAACGGTATCTCAATGCGATTGCGCCGGCGTACTATTTGGTGTTCGCAATCGGACTCGCATCAATTGTCAATTACCGATTACGCAATACACAATACGCAATATCCGGGCTCGCCATTTTTTTCTTCATCGCAACTTCTGGGTACGCGCTCGCCAACTATTACTTTAATCCCGCCTATGCCAAAGCACCCGATTGGCGCGCGCTCGCGCAATTCATCGCCGCGCGACAACAACCGGGCGATATGGTCATTCAGAATTTCACCGAAATGTCCGCGATTTATTATCAACGCGGGAGCGCGCCGGTGATGACCTTGCCCAAAGATTTCAATCCAACTCCCGATGACGAAAAAACCTTGCGCCGTTTGTTGAGCGAGTACAATCGCGTCTGGTTCATCCCCGCGCAAACGGATTGGTGGGACCCTGACCACGTGATTGAGGGTTTGCTCGCGCGTTCCGCCGACCGCGAACTCGAAACACGCATCTCGGTTTTTCGTCCGCAGTTGTATTTGACACCGCGCACGTTCGAGTCAAAAATCATCCCGGTCAATGCGCGCATCGGCAACGCGACGCTTGTCGGTTATCGCGTGGAGGGCGCCAAAAATTTGCGCGTTGTGCTGTACTGGCGCGTGGCGCAAAAAATCGAAAAAGATTTCACCGTGTTTGTGCATCTTGCCGATACGAGCGAGCGCGTGGTTGCGCAACAAGACAGCGCGCCGGTGTCCGGCACGTATCCGACGAGTGCGTGGCAACCCGGCGAGTTGATTGTGGACGCGTACGATTTGCAAGTGGACGCGACCGGCTCGTTTGCTTTACTCGTCGGAATGTACGACCCGCACACACTCGCGCGTATTCTCGTTCTCGATGCGAACAATGCGCGCCAAGCGAATGATCGCATTGTGCTAACCCAGGTCACGATTCCACAATGACCCAAATCGAAAATCGAAAATCCAAAATCCAAAATTTCTTTGCGCTTCTGTTCATCGCCGCGCTCGTTTTGCTTTTCTTCTGGCGCATTATCACCCCGCGTCTCGAAGATCGCGCCGCATTTCCGCCCGGCGATTTCACGGATCAGTTTTGGATGTTTCGCGTCTACGCGGCGCGCGCGTTCGCCGAGGGACGCTTGCCGTTGTGGTCGGAAAACTTCAACAGTGGTCATCCATTTCTCGCCGATGTGCAGAGCGCGATTTTTTACCCGGTCAGTTTGGTGTGGACGCTCGTTGTTGTGGCGATGCGCGGTGGAAATTTCACGCTCCTCGATTTGGAACTGGAAGCGATTTTTCATTTCATTCTCGCGGGCGCATTTACCTACTTGTTCGCACAACGTTTGTTGCAAAATCGCATCGCGGCACTGGTCAGCGCGCTCACGTTCACGTTCAGCGGTTATCTTACGTCATACCCGCCGCAACAACTCGCAATTCTAGAAACGGCGACCTGGTTGCCGCTCACACTTTATTTTTTGGATTGTGGGTTTAGCCACAGATTAACACAGATGAACACGGATAAAGCTCTGCGTTCGTCCGCGCGCGAAGCGGTCCGTGTCCCATCCGACTTTATTTTTGCCGGCGTCACGCTTGGCATCGCCATTCTCGCCGGGCATCCGCAAACATTCTTGTTCGTCGCCTACGCGAGTGTGATCTTTTTTGGGTGGCGAGTGGCGAGTGGCGAGTGGCGCAAATCTCCGTCCTCCGTCCTCCGTCCTTCGTCGCATTTTGTTCTAACGTTGCTGATCGCCGCCGGCATTTCCGCCGCGCAATGGCTTCCCACGCTCGAATATCAAATGATTTCGACGCGCGCCGCGATTGGTTGGGCGGAGGCATCACGCGGCTTTCCCACGCTCGACCCAATCCAAATGATTTTGCCGGGATTTATCAGCGCGTTTCAATCACCGCTCTACATTGGCATTGTCCCGTTGTTGCTCGCGCTGTTCGCGCTGTGGGTCAACCGCACGCGCGAGAAAAATTTTTGGGCACTGCTCGCGCTCGGCTCGCTCATCGTCGCGTTTGGATTTTACGTGTTCGGCTTTGCTGTCTTGTACTTGTTCGCGCCGGGATTCGCGCTCTTTCGCGGACAGGAACGCCTCGCACTCGTGGTGGCGTTTGCGCTGGCATTGCTCGCCGGATACGGGATGCGCGAGTTACTCCAATCGTCACTCGATGTAAAACGCGCTCGGCGTGCGTGGGGATTTCTGCCCGCCGGCATCGTCATCAGTTTGATGTTTGTGTTCACGCTCTACATTTCCGGCACGATGCGCCAATCGAATCGCGTCGCGTTTCT
>CAZPIR010000519.1:0-3068 GCA_964586085.1 uncultured Anaerolineaceae bacterium
ATGACCCAGCGCGGCCAGCCGATTATTCCATGGCGTCTGCTCGCGCTGGTTGTGATGATTGGGTTGGATTGGCAACGTCCAATCATTCCCATCGGCGATATGATCTTGTCTGTGCCGATTGTGGTGTCTAGTCTGCGAATTTTGTTGTGGGCAATTCCCACCGGGTTTGTCGTGATTCGCAGTGTGATCGTCAATCGTCGTTTGGTTAGCCCGCTCCATCGCAATCGTTTGGCATACCTCGTCATTGCATTGCCGTTCATCGGATCGTCGGACATGCTCGAATTGTTGGTCGGCGAGCCGATGCGCGAGATCGCGATTGCCGCGCAAGTGTTTGGCGTGCTCATTTTGAGCTATGCGGTTTTGCGGCATCACCTCATTGACCTGCGTTTTGTGTTGCGCCAAGCGACCCAGCATTTGTTCGTCACCGTTTTTGCAATTGGCGTTTACGCGTTCACCATCAACGCGGCGATCAGTTTTGCCATGTCCCGCGATTCGTTCGCCGTGACCGCGATTGTGGTGGTTGCCGCGATTGTTTTTGCTGTCGTGTTGCGTCCTCTGCTCACGGTGCTCGAAAATGCTGTGCGGCATGTATTGTTTGGTCGGCGTTACGATATGCGCGAAGTGGTGCAGATGTTCAGTCAGCGTTTGAACGCGCGGATTGATTTGGTGCAACTCGCCGAAGAAGGACGCACCCTGCTCATGAGCACGATTGGCGCGCGCGATGCCGCTCTGCTTGTTGTGCATCGCGCCAAATCCGGCATGACCCTGCATCCTTTGCCGGCGCATCCCGAATGGCCGCCCGAAGTGCGCGTGGACGGTCTCGCGCCGGTGATGAATGCGTTGATGACGCGTCCAGGTCCGCTGTTGCAGTACGACGTTGATCGTTTGCCGGATTTTTTCGATGTGACGCCGGATGCGCGCGGACTGCTCCGCAAGTTTCGCAGTGAAGTTTACGTGCCAATCATGAGCCACGAATCCTTGATCGGCGTGTGGATGGTCGGCGCGAAATCGTCGGATGATCGGTACACCCAAGCCGACCTGTCCCTGCTGGCGACGCTCGCCGACCAAAGCGCGGTGGCGTTGGAGAACGCGCGCTTGCTTTCCGATTTGCGCGACCAGGTTCTCCAGGTCCGCTCGATGCGCGACTATCTCGACTCGACGCTCGCGAGTATTGTGACCGGCGTGGTCACGCTCAATCGCGATGGCACGATCATCAGTTTCAATCGCGCCGCCGAAGATATTTTCCAAGTGCCCGCCGCCGTCGCGATTGGTCACGCGTACAATCGAGTCCTGCCGCCGCTGGAAGAATCCCAGTTCGGGCGTTTGCTTTCCCGCGTGTGGATGCAAGGCACGTCCCAGGTTGTGCGCGACACCGTGACGCATGTCTCGGGGCGCGGTGATGTGCATCTCACGATTCACATGTCGGCGATTCGGCGCGGCGAAGATGCATCCGGCGTCGCGCTCGTCATTGAAGACCTCACCGAAAATGTCCGGCTCGAAGAAGAAACGCGGCGCGTGCGCACGACGTTCGAGCGGTACGTGCCTTCGACGGTTGTCGAAGGCGTGCTCGCCGACCCGAGCCGCACCGCGCTGGGTGGCGATCGTCAGCCGGTCACGATTTTGTTCGCCGACTTGCACGGCTTTACGCGCATGTCCGAGCATTTGCCGCCGGAAGAATTGGTGCAAATTCTCAACGGCTATCTCTCAATTGCCGCGCAAGTAATTTTACGTTACGAAGGTACGCTCGATAAATTTTTAGGTGATGGCGTGATGGCGGTGTTCAACGCGCCCAACCCGCAACCCGATCATGCGTGGCGGGCATCGTGCGCCGCGCTTGCTTTGCAACGCAACATCGCCGAGTACGCGCGCCAACTGCCGGAAAATCAACGGCTCACGTTTCGTATGGGCATTCACACCGGCGAAGCCGTCGTTGGCAACATTGGCACGCGCGAGTTGATGAACTATACCGCGGTTGGCGATACGGTGAATCTTGCCAAGCGTTTGCAAGAGAATGCGGACACGGGACAAATCATGTTGAGCCGCGACACCTCGGTCTTGATCGCGCAAAAGGCGGTGATGCAACCGCGTGAGACGATCATGGTCAAGGGGCGCGAGACGCCGGTCGAAGTATTTGAATTGATTGCAACCTGGGAACAGCAGTAATCAGTATTCAGAAAACTGGGATTTAGAAATGAGCACACTTGTTTTTCCGGACGGTTTTCTCTGGGGCGCGGCGACGGCGGCGCATCAGGTCGAGGGTGGCAACGTACACAATGATTGGTGGGACTGGGAGCAAGTGCCCGGTCATATCAAGCAAAACGACACGTCCAAGGTCGCGTGTGATTGGTGGAAGGGCGAGCGTTATCGCGACGATTTCGAACTTGCCGCGCGCTTGCATCACAACGCGCATCGTCTTTCCATCGAGTGGAGTCGGCTCGAACCGCGCGAAGGCGAGTGGAGCACAGACGCGATTGCGTTTTATCGGCGCGTGTTGAGCGAGTTGCATGATCGCGGGATGACGCCGCTGGTCACTCTGCATCATTTCACAAACCCGCGCTGGCTCGTCGAAAAAGGCGCGTGGGAAACTAGCGCGATTGTTCCCTTGTTCGAACGATTTGCGACCCGCGCCGCGCAAGAGTTTGGCGACCTGTGCAACTTTTGGATCACGCTCAACGAGCCGAATGTCTACGCGTTTACGTCGTACGTGAATGGTCGTTGGCCTCCCGGCAAAAAAGACGTGTCGCTTGCGTTGCGCGTGTTGACGAACATGGCGCGCGGACACGCGGCGGCGTATCGTGCGATTCATCGCGTGCAACCAAACGCGCGCGTTGGCGTCGCGCATCACATCCGCGCCATGCTTCCGGCGGATCCAGGTTCCGCGCTCAATCGTGCGATTGTGCGTTTACAAGACCACGTGTTCAATCGCCTGTTTCCGTTGACGTTGCAAAATGGACAAATGCCCGTGCCGTTCGGCGCGTCGGTACGCGAGGCAATCAACACCCAGGATTTTGTTGGACTGAATTTTTATTTTTCGTCGCGCGTTGCGGTAGACCTCACAAACGTGAGCG
>CAZPIR010000520.1:0-3062 GCA_964586085.1 uncultured Anaerolineaceae bacterium
CTCGCGCTCGGCGGCGCGATTTTTATCGCGGTGTTGTGCGTGGATGCCTCGTTCGGCAAAACGATTGACAATCTGCTCGAAGGGCAGTATGCAATGGACACCTTGTTCGCGTTTGCCAAGCAACAACGTTCGAGCAAGGTCGCCGAAATCGCCGAGACACATCCTGAGGTCGCGCACGCCGAGGCATGGTATTTTTCGCAAGCGACGATGAAATTGAATTCAGGGCAACAAGTCCAGGTGCTCATCGAAGCGGGACCGGACAATTCGAAATTTTATTCGCCGCGCATGGTGGCTGGACGCTGGCTCGCGCCGGATGATACAAACGCGATTGTCGTCAATCGCAAGTGGGCGGAGCAAGAAGGCGTGAAACTTGGCGATGTGGTTTTGCTCGACCTGGGCGAGTTGTATCCTGAAACTGAGTGGGTGGTCGTCGGCATCAATCAAGACCTCGTGCAAAAACAAACAAGCGTTTTCGTTTCGCTCGACGCGCTCGACAATGTTTTGCATCGCACGGATCGCACGTACACCTTGGAAGTGCAGTACACCAAACACGACTTTGCGTCGCAGACACGCATCACGAACGAACTTGTCGCGCTCTTTGCGCAAAACAGCGTGGATGTTTTTTCGACCCAGATTCTCGGCGAGATCAAACACCAAATCACGTCGCTGTATCAAATTCTCGTCGTGTTTCTGCTCGTGATGTCGTGCTTGATTGCGCTCGTCGGCGGGATCGGCTTGATGGGCATGATGAGCATCAACGTGCTCTAACGGAGCAAAGAAATCGGCGTGATGCGCGCGGTCGGCGCGGACACGCTCGCGATTGTCAAAATCTTTTGGGGCGAAAGCATCGTGATTACGCTGATGAGTTTTGCGCTCGCGGTGCTCGCAAGTGTGCCGCTCGCGCGATGGATGGCGCGCGCGGTCGGAATGGCGTTCATTCAAACGCCGCTCGATTTTGCGTATGCCTCGCAGGGCATTGCGTACTGGCTCGGCATCGTTCTCGTCGTCGGCACGCTCGCGAGTGTGGCGCCGGCGTTGAACGCGACGAACTTGAGTGTGCGGCAAAGTTTAAGTTACGAGTAAACCGATTCGCGGAAACACAAAACCCGAAGGGAAAATTTCCTTCGGGTTTTTGAATTACAACAGTCGAAATTTTAGGTGATTTCAATCACCCAGGTTTCTGCGGCTCAATCTTCTACGTGCTCCGCAGAGCCGCCAGGTTTTGATACAACTTCATCCCCAAACGCGGATAGCGGTCGCACAACGCCGTGAGATGTTCGCGCGTGATCGTGAGCAAGCGCGTGTCCGCGCCGGCAATCGGCGTAATCGCATCGGCTTGCCCGAACAAAATATCCGCGTTGACACACGTGCCGGCGGTAAACGTTTGCTCACCATGTCGCACCGCACCAGCCAGGATGACATGCAACGAGTTGGCATCCAGGATTGTGCCGGCGGCAGGCATGATTTCATCACCGGCGCGTTGGAACAAGTATCCTTCGAGCGGCGTGAACCCTTTGAGCGTCGGCGTGTTGAGCGCGGGCAGTTTTTTCATGCGTTCCGCCGTCGCGCGTTCAAACGCCGGCGCGACCGTTTCAAAATATTCGCGCGAAGGGTCGGTCAAGACGAGTGGACCCAAATCCCAAGGTTGATTCAACTTGATCATGCGCACAATGTCGGGACGATGCGTATTGTGAAACACCATGCCCGGCACGTACGCCGCCGGCAAAAAGCCCATATCGAAAAGTGTTTGCTGAATCGCCGGGCTCGTCGCGCTCACGTCGCATTCGATCATTTGCGCCTGATGCACTTGCTCGGCTTGCTCGACAGCAAACCGCAACAGACTGCCCTTGATCGTATTGTCCTGCGCAATCAATTCGATGAGGCGCACACTCTCGTGATGCGCCTCGTGCAGATACCCCACTGCGCCGAGTGTGCGCTCGCCCTCGGACGCGACAAAATAATTCGCGCGTTTTGCTTCCAACGAAGGCAGACCTTGATCCACGTGCATCCCGCCGAAAATTTCCGGCTCGATCACGCGCCCGTGTTCGATCTTCATCAGGCGCAACAGCGAGGTGCCGGTGAGTGACGTGATGTTGACGCTCTGATCAATCGGATAACCGCGCACGTTGTCACGCACGGTGAACGTTTCATCAAGTTCGAGGTTGCGGAGCGAAAGTTTGGCGAGCGGCGCGACGGAGGGAATGACTTCGGCAGAACCTGGATGGCGCAAATGGCGACCATTGCCAAAGAGTTGTCCGTTCAATACAAAACTTTCGCGCCACGTCATTTTATAAAACAAGGGAAGAAAACCGAGCGGGGGCATTCCAAGGTTGTCCACGATCTTTTGCGTTTTCGGATGAACGGTGCGCGCTTCAGCAAACGCAAACTCGACGCGATCATCGGTCGCATCCACGAGTGCCGCGAGCATTTGCTTGCCCAGTCCTTTGCCGCCCACGTTCGGGTCTACGACGAGACGACCAATCTCGCCGATCTGGTCGTTGTAATCGCCAAAGTTCAGGATGCACGCGCCGGACGCGACGAGGCGTCCGCCATCTTCGAGCACGAGCCAGATGATATGATCGGAATAGATGCCGCGCTTGACCCACTGCGGATCGTAAAATTCCGGAACGGCATAATCGTCGCCATAGTTCGCGCGAAAAAGTTGGATGACGTTTTCAATATCCGTTTCCACAATCGGGCGAATGTTCATCTTCCCTCCATGAGAATGTCGCTAGACGTTGCGGCGCATTTTACGCACAACGCCCCTGACTGACAAGGGGGGCAAATACCTCACATGCCGAGTGCACGTTCCAACTCCGCCACCGCGTTATCGCGGCGATGATAACCCATCCTCGCAATCATCTCTTTGGCGATGGCGAGATGTTGGCGAGCATCCTCTTCTGTCATTGCGAGGAGCCGCGAAGCGTGCGACGAAGCAATCTCCAACTGAATTGGGGATTGCTTCGCGCTCCGCGCTCGCAATGACATGCGCGCATACTCCAAATGACAATCCGCCAAAAACAACCCCATCCCGCCGCGAGTGGCGATGGCGAACGCTTCAT
>CAZPIR010000521.1:0-3062 GCA_964586085.1 uncultured Anaerolineaceae bacterium
TCAAAAATCCCTGCCGCGCCCATGCCGCCACCGATACACATCGTCACCATTCCAAACTGGGCGTTGCGTCGTTTCATCTCGCTAATCGCTTGCACGGTCAACTTGGCGCCGGTCGCGCCGAGCGGATGCCCCAGCGCAATCGCACCGCCGTTGACGTTGACGCGCTCCTCGTCCATTTCGAGTGTGCGCACAACCGCGAGTGCTTGCGCGGCGAATGCCTCGTTCAACTCGACGACGCCAATGTCATTTATTTTCAGTCCAGCGATTTTCAACACTTTCGGAATTGCGGCAATCGGACCGATGCCCATCAATTCGGGTGGCACGCCGCCGACCGCGAACGCGACCATGCGGGCGAGTGGTTTCAGTCCCATCGCCTCGGCTTTGCCGCGTTCCATCACAACGACTGCCGCCGCGCCATCGCTCATCTGCGACGAGTTGCCGGCAGTGACCGTGCCACCTTGCGCGAATGCCGGTTTCAAATTCGCGAGCGCGTCGAGTGTCGTGTCGCGACGCGGACCTTCGTCCGTGTCGAACACATACTCGAACGTTTTCGATTTGCCGCCATTCGCTTCGACGATCTTGACATTGAGCGGCGTGATCTCGTCCTTGAACCTGCCCTCGCTGATTGCGGCGATGGCGCGTTGATGACTGCGGAACGCGAATTGATCCTGGTCTTGCCGCGAGATGTTGTACTGCTTGGCGACATTCTCGGCGGTCAAGCCCATGCCCATGTACGACCCAGGATATTCCTGCGCGAGGTACGGATTCGGCGCAAAGTGAAAGCCCGCCATCGGCACCATGCTCATCGTTTCCGCGCCGCCAGCGATAATCACATCGCCCCAGCCCGCCATGATTTGTTGCGCGGCGAGCGCAATCGTTTGCACGCCGGATGAGCAATAGCGATTGACGGTCATTGCCGGAATCGTGTACGGCAGTCCCGCGCGCAGAACAATCGAACGCGCCATATTCAAACCTTGCTCGCCTTCCGGAAACGCGCATCCGATAATCACATCATCCACATCTTCCGGCTTCAATGCCGGCACACGTTGCAGAGCGGCATTCACAACTGCCGCGCCCATATCTTCAGGTCGCGTCGTCCGCAGTTTGCCGCGTGGCGCTTTGCCCACAGCGGTACGCACAGCGGAGACGATTACGGCTTCTCTCATGAGTATCCTCCAGGTTTTTGCTCGGAGATTCGCCACAGAGACACAGAGGTCACAGAGTTTTATTTTTTCTCCGCGTTCTCTGTGTCTCTGTGGTGATTCATTTCTAATTCCGAAGTGGTTTGCCGGTCGAAAGGAAATGCCAAATCCGCTCGCGCGTTTTTTCTTCCCCGCACAGCGAGATGAACGCCTCGCGTTCCAGGTCGAGGATGTACTGCTCGTCCACCCACGCGGGCGCGGTGAGATTGCCGCCGCACAACACGTACGCGACCTTTTCGCCGATCTTGGCATCGTGCTCTGAAATGTACTTGCCCTGCGCCATCGAGTAAATCGCGATGCGAAGCGCGGCGAGCATGCGTTCGCCGGCGGCGTAAATTTTTGCGCGCATTGGCGGACGATAATTTTGCGCGACGAGTTCGAGCACAGTGCGTTTCGCTTCGGCGATGAGCTGATCGCGACTCATCACGAGGCGATCACTCGCGGTGAGGAAACCCATCTGCCGCGCTTCTGCCGCGCTCGTGGCGACTTTTGCCATACCAATCGTTTCGAACACGCGTTGCAAAAATGGAAGCGGGTCAACATTCGGCGTTTGCATTGCCGGCGAAACGATGCGGCGCAACAATTCCTTGCATCCGCCGCCCGCTGGTAATAAGCCCATGCCCACTTCGACGAGACCGATGTATAGTTCGCCGTGTGCGACTGTGCGCGCGGCTTGCATCGCGACCTCTGCGCCGCCGCCGAACGTGTAACCGAATGGCGCGGTCACGACCGGCTTGGGGCTGTAACGCGTCGCACTCAAGAAACCTTGCAATGCGCGCGCGATACGATCAATCTCGTCCCACTGACTTTCGTTTGCCGCGAGACCGATCATCATCACGTTCGCGCCCGCGCAAAAATGTTCACCCTGATTGCCAACAACCATGCCGACAAAATTCTTGTCCACTTCTTCGAGTGCGGCTTGCGCGATCTCAATCACGCTTTCATCGAGTGCGTTCATCTTGGTGTGGAATTCGAGACACGCGACACCGTCGCCCAGGTCAATCAACGATGCGCCCTCGTTTTCTTTGATGACCGTTTGCTTTTTGAGCAGAATCACTTTCGGATTGCCGGGCAGCGGCTGGTATGTTTTCGATTTGAAATCATAGTACTGCCCGTCATTGTAAAAACAGGGATGACCCGTCGCGAGCATGTCCTTGACCCACTCCGCGACCGGAATGTTTTCGTTCTCCATTCGCGCGACCGTGTCAGCAACGCCGAGCAAATCCCAGGTTTCGAATGGACCCGTCTCGTGCGCGAAACCCCACTTGATCGCATTGTCCACCGACACAATGTCGTCGGCAATTTCGGGCAGACGATTCGCCGAGTACGCGAGATAATGCGCGGTGGTGTCCCAGATGAACTGCGCGCCGCGATCTTGTTGCGACACGATGAAGCGCAACCGTTCACCGAGCGTGTCATACATTTCCGCGTTCGTCGTCGAATCATAAAAGATTTTTTCTGCTGGTTTGTACTCGAATGTTTTCAAATCGAGCGCGTGAAATTCTTTGCCGGTCTTGGTGCGAATCTCTTTATAAAATCCGCCCTTGGTCTTGTTGCCGAGCCAACCACGCTTGACCATCTCACCCAAAAATTCGGGCGCTTTGAGTTGTTCGCGCGATTCATCATCCGGCACAGCGGCGTACAAATTGTTTGCCACGTGGAACAACACGTCATTGCCAACCAGGTCGGCGAGCCGGAACGAGGCGGTCTTGGGATGACCGATGATCGGTCCGGTCAAATCGTCTACCTCGTTCACCGCGTAACCGTGATCGTACGCGTACTGCATCGCGTACATTCCCGCGTACGCAAACAAGCGATTGCCGATAAAGTTCGGGCGGTCTTTGCACACGACCACGCCCT
>CAZPIR010000522.1:0-3060 GCA_964586085.1 uncultured Anaerolineaceae bacterium
CTCATTCTCGACGAAGCGACTTCGAGTTTGGATTCGGAATCGGAACGCTTGATCCAGGATGCGCTCAAGCCGTTAATGCACGGACGCACGAGCATCGTCATCGCGCACCGGCTTTCGACGATTCTCGCGGCAGACACGATTCTTGTCGTGGATGAAGGTCGCGTCGTCGAGCAAGGCACGCATCCCGAATTGCTTGCGCTCGATGGTTTGTATGCGCGATTGTATCAAACCCAATTTCGTCTTCAGCTTGCGGCATAATCCTTTTCGATCAGGTGGATCGCAATGACCTCATCCTCACGTTCTCCACGATTGTTGATTGTTGTTGCGTGCGTTGTGATTCTGTTCGGCGTGATGTTGGAGCTGGTCGGTTTGGGTTGGGTGCCGGGCACCAGCGCCGTTTTCCCCAACGCCATGCAAAACATGCTTGCCGGTGGAGCGCTCATTGTTGTTGGGATGCTCGTTTTGCTCTGGGCAAGGTTCGCGCGCAAAAACATTTCGGCGCAGAGTGAGCAGTGGGCGCGCGTACGCGCGTGGCTCGTCGAGTGGAACACGCGCGACGACGAATTGTCGCCGCGCCGACGCATGGTGAATCTCGCGCTGATTAGTTTCCTGGGTTTGTTTTTTGAATTGGCATTGATTCGTTGGATTGGTTTAGAGATCAAGGTTTTTGCGTACCTTAAAAATGTTGTGCTCATCGCGGCATTCCTGGGATTAGGGATGGGCTTTTCGTTCGCGCGTCGCCGCGAAGGTTGGTTGCCCCTGTTCCTGCCCGGCGCTTTGCTCATGTTCGTCACCGTGCTCGCGGGCGATGCGGTCGGTTTGTGGACGCGCATCGTTTTGCCGAATAGCGAGCAACTCGTTTTGCTCGGTATTACATTTTCCAACATGCAAGCCGCGCCCCTGCTCGTGCGCCTGATTTCGTGGTTGCCCTTTTACATCGTCACCCTGTTTTATTTTGTGTCCGTCGTTTTTGTGTTCATCCCACTCGGTCAGTACACCGGCAAATGTATGAACGCATTTGCGCCTTTGCGTGGCTATTCGCTCAATCTGCTTGGCTCGCTCGCCGGTACGCTCATCTTTACGCTCATCTCGTTCGCGTGGTTGCCGCCCATCGCCTGGTTCGGACTCGCCGCGCTCGCGCTGGTCGTGCAACTGGGTCGTCGTCCGGCGATTTTGTTTTCCGCGAATTTGATAGCGGCAGGTGTGTGGGTGTTGATGTTTATCGGCGTGCCCGGTCAGCTGGGCGGCGCAGTGTGGTCGCCGTACAATCCGATTGTCGTGCGCCCTTTGTTTGGCAAGACGCTTGATGGCGGCGAGTTCGAGTGGGGCTATCAACTTGGCGTGGGACAGTATTATTATCAAGACGTGTTGAATCTGTCCAAGCAATTTTTTGAACGCTATCCGAATTTGCCCGCCGCGTACCGCAATTCCGAGTACGAGGTTCCGTACAAATTTGCGCGACCAAACAAGGTCTTGGTGTTGGGTGCGGGCACGGGCAACGATGTTGCCGCCGCGCTTCGCAACGGCGCGCGCGAAATTGTCGCCGTCGAAATTGATCCGGCGATTTTACTTGTCGGTCAGCAGATTCACCCCGAACATCCTTATCACGCGCCGGGCGTGACAATGGTCGCGGACGATGCGCGCGCGTACTTGCGTCAGACGAACGAGCAATTCGATTTGGTTGCGTTCGGTCTGCTTGATTCGTACCAAGTGTTGTCGGCGTTTGGTTCGGTGCGGCTCGATAATTTCGTTTATACGATTGAAGGGATGCGCGATGCGTACGCGCGCGTCAAGCCCGATGGTCTGCTCGCGGTCACGTTTGAAATTTATGAACCCTGGATTGCGCAACGCATCTTTGGCATTTTGCAAACCGTGACTGGCCAAGCCCCGCTCGTGATTGACGCGCATCATGGCACGGCATTTCTAATCCGCAAAGGCACGCCGCTCACGCTCGCCGAACGCGATGCCGCGCTTGCCGCGCTCGCGAATCAGGCGCGCGCACTCGACATTCAACCTGGGTTAGTGTCGCTCACGACTGACGATTGGCCCTACTTGTACATGCGCGACCGTAGTATTCCGTTCGCGTACTGGACGATGCTCCCGATTCTCGCGGCGTTGTCGGTGTGGCTCATGCGCCGCGTGGGTGGCGCAAGCACGAAAATTGATTGGCACTTTTTTCTTTTGGGCGCGGGATTTTTGTTGATGGAAGTTCGGGTCATTAGCCAAATCGCCTTGTTGTTTGGCTCGACCTGGTTGGTCAACGCAGTCGCGATTGCAGTGATCTTGTTGATGGCCGTGTTGGCGAATGCGCTCGTCGCCGTTCGCAAATTCGAGCGGATGCCGGTGTGGGGTGCGTTGTTGTTGATTACGCTCGCGGCGAGTTCGTTGATTCCATCGTCCGTGTTCTTGGGTTGGGGACAACTCGTCGGCGGCACGGCGGCGGCCTTGTTGCTTGCCTTGCCGGTATTTTTTGCGAGCATGATTTTTTCGATTTCATTTCGCAAAACGCGGGCGGTTGAAATCGCGCTCGGTTCAAATTTGATTGGCGCGATTCTGGGTGGTTTGACCGAGTACGCCTCGCTCGTTACCGGCATCGGCGCATTGGCTTGGATCGCAGGCGTGTTCTATTTGCTCGCGCTCGTGGCAGAACGACGAAAGAGTTGATTACAATCAAACGCATCGCGAAACCCAACTTTTTGCAACGCGCGATTCAATTCATTCCGGCTTCCCAGCCCGGCTCGTGGCTACTTGCGCGCATCTTGCATCGTGTTGACCCATTCGTTCTGCGCGTGTCGGGTGGACGCGTGTCTCTGCCGAGTTTGCTCGTTGGTTTGCCGGTCGTGATGGTGACAATGACGGGGGCGAAAAGCGGACGCCGCATCACGTTGCCGCTCGCCGTGATTCCGTTTGGCGATGACCTTGCCGTGGTGGCTTCGAATTTTGGCAACGTGCGGCATCCGGCGTGGTATCACAACATGCGCGCGCATCCACGGGTCGAATGCACGGATGATGGTCGCACGACGATGTGTGTCGTGCGCGAAGTGACCGGCGCCGAGTACG
>CAZPIR010000523.1:0-3056 GCA_964586085.1 uncultured Anaerolineaceae bacterium
CGCGCCGGTCGTTGCGCGCATCCCATGGTACACGCCCGCGCCTTCAAATGCTGGACCCGCGCTACACGCGCAACTCACCAACCACTCGCGCGTGCCAAACACCATCTCGCCGTTCGTGCCAATGTCGAGGAACAACGTGACCTTGTCCGTGTCATTCGCACCCGACGACAACACGCCCGCCGTAATATCCGCGCCCATAAAACTCGCGACACCGGGGAGCGAGTCCACCGTCGCTTGCGGATGAATGCTGAGATTGATTTCGCCCGCGAGAACCTGGGGCGGATGATTGACGGTCGTGATGTACGGCGTGAGACGAATCGGGTCAGGTGTGAGTCCAAGCAAAATGTGCATCATCGTGCTGTTGCCGACGATGGTCATTTTGTAAATATCGTGTGGATGAATCTTGCGGCGCAACGTCACGCGCTCGACGAGTTTGTTGATCGTCGTCGCGACGAGCGATTGCAATTCCATCAATCCGCCGCCATCTTTCGACGAGTAGATGATGCGCGAGATTACATCTTCGCCGCGCCGAATCTGTCCATTGTAATCAGCGGCAGTCTCGACGACTTCGCCCGTGAACAAATCAACGAGATACAACGTGACGGTCGTCGTGCCAATGTCCACCGCCGCGCCGTACAGGTTGAGCGTTTGGTCGCCGGGTTGCACATCCACGAGACGCGGCTGATGACCCGAACGATCAACGACCACTGTGACGCGCCATTCGGATTCACGCAGAGTGCGCGCGAGGTTTCGCAAAACCGGAAGGGGCACACACAAATCGCGCACGTCGCATTGCCGCGCGAGTTCGCGCGAGACACGTGACACATCGTCCGTGTTGTCGGCAAGCGAAGGTGGTTCGAGTTCGAGATAGAATTTCTGGACGGTCTGATGTTCGCGCCAAGAGTACTCGAATGGAACGCTGACCTTGGCGGCCGTTTTTTCGCTCGTGAGATGGCGCGTGATCTCTTCTTGCGGAGGCACAAAAATATCGAGATCGCCTTCGATCACGGTCTGGCAAGCGAGCGCGTAACCAACTTGCAAATCGTCCGCGCTCAAGCGCATCGTCGAACGACGACGCACGTTTCCGCTCTCCACGATTACGGCGCATCTTCCGCACCGACCTTGACCGCCACAGGGGACGTTGATATCAATGCCCGCGAGTTGCGCGGCATCCGAAATCAACGCACCGTGTTTGACCTCGACGGTTACATCTTGGGGTTTAAAGTGAACACGTTGGGTAGCGATTATCGTACCTCGAAAAGTAGAATCTCTTTCAAGAATTCAGAATCCAGAATCCAGGAGTCAGAATTTTCTTCTGACTCCTGGCTTTTGAATTCTGGATTCGCTTTTATGCCTTTAGTTTCAGAAACGCCGGCACATCCACCGCTTCGCGGGGACCGACTTCGATCTTCCAACCGGCGAGCGCTTCTTCCACTTCGCCCATCAACACGGCAACCGCGCCGGGCAAAATGATTCGCTTGCTGGTCGCTTTCGCTTCGACGCCGGTGGTCTTGACCGCTTTGGCGATGCGATCAGCATCGAACTTGCCAGCCGCCCACGCGGTCAACACGCTCATGCCTTCGGCGTCGGCAACGAGCAACCACGCCGGGAGACCCGCGCCTTCGACTTCGTTCGAGATCGAGAAATACGTGATCGAGAAATTCGTCGTGACGAGCACGGGCGAATCCGCTTTGGGATTGTTGATCTCGTACAACCCAGGTTGAACCTGGATCGGCTTTTGCGGATCGGTATAAATGTTTTGGCGCAGAACGAGCAGAGCATACGCGCTCGCCGGCGTGAATTTGTCGAGCACAACCAAGCCCGCGTATTTCGCAATCGCTTGCGCGGCGAGCGTTGGCTCTTCGTCCGCCGAGGTCACGCCTTCGCCGGGGAACGCGATAATCGGATAACCGAGCGGGCGGAAATTCTTTTTGATCGCGAGGCGACGAATCTGGGTCGCGGTCGTGAGCACGCCGAGGAAATCGCGCGTGCCTGGGTCGAGCACCATGTCTTCGACGCCCGCGGCTTTGACCGTTTCGGTGAGGTTCGCGAGCGATTGCAATGTGCCATCGCCCTTGACCGCGAGCGATGCTTTGGCTTTCTTGGCAATCGCCGCGAGCGCCGCCGCGTTCGATGCGTCCGCCGCGTACAGCAAAGGCGATTCGCCGGGCAATTTCGCGAGCGCGGCTTCAAACGCCGCCGCTTCTTTCGCGATCAAGATCAACGGCATCTTTGTCGCGCCGCGCACAGTCGCCACGGCAGACGCAAATTTCGCCGCATCACCTGACGCATTCTCGACCGCGATACCATCGAGATGCAATTTGATGCCGACGTAATCCACGACGAACGTGTCCATCTCTTTGACTGCCGCCGCGAGTTGGTCCGCGGCAGTCGTGTCTTTGACGCGCACGAACACACCGGCGGGATGATAAAAAGTTTTCTCGTGACGGAACAGGACGATTTCGTTGCCGGTCTCGACTTTTTTGCCTTCTGCGCCGACGAGCGTAATCAAACGAATCGGTGGTTGCGACGCGGCTTCGAGTTGTTGTTTGGATGCGTCGCTGACGTACGGGCACGCGCTCAACTCGGCTTGCTTGGCGGCGAGTTTCATCGCAAAGGCGAGACACGTCGGGAATCCGCATTCCTTGCAGTTCGTTTGAGGCAGTAATTTGTAAATCTGCAATCCGGTTAATGCCATGGTTGTCCTCCAGTGCAATAGTTAGATAGTGCCATAGTGCGATAGTGACGTGCCGATCCAACTATCTCACTAGAACACTATCGCGCTATCGAACTACAATCCTTTCTTTTCGAGTTTGAGCAATTCGCCTTCGAGGATTTGCGCGTGGAACATTTCTTCTTGCATGAATCGCTCGAAAACTTTTTTCAATTCCGGCGTGCCGGCGTTTTGCATTGCCATCTCATATTTTTTTTGTGCGCTATGTTCTTCGGCAATCATCATCTTGAAGAACATTTCCAAACTAAATGTCGCGTCCATTGTTTCTCCTTGTTCAGTAGTCAGAATTCAGTATTCAGTGTTCAGTATTCAGGCTGACGAC
>CAZPIR010000524.1:0-3051 GCA_964586085.1 uncultured Anaerolineaceae bacterium
GCGGCGAGAGGTCAACGCCAATCGGGGAAAATCCGGCATTGCGCATGTCGAGCATGAGGTTGCCGGTGCCGCACGGCAGTTCGAGCACGCGCGTGCCAACGATGCGCGGAATCGCGGCGCGTGTCCATGCGCGCCAATGTCCGCGCGAAACAATCGCGCTCACCAGGTCGTACGTGAACGCGAATGGATTGTAGAATAAATGAAAAGCGAAACGCAAGAATGCGCGCCACGCGCGGCGAAGCATCATCGTCGTCGCGGAGTGGGTGTGGGGTCGCAATGTTGTTGATACCACGTCAATGCGCCCTGCACGGCTTGGTCTTGCGAGTTGATCGCCAATGCCTTGTCAATCCATTGCCGACCCTTGCCGCAATCCTTGAGGTTGACATACGCGATGCCAAGTTTGTAATAGTATTCGAGGCGCACGCCGCCCAATGAAATCGCTTTTTCAAGCGTCGTCACCGTGCCTTGCCAATCCTGTTGCAAAAAATACACGTGTCCCAGATGACCTTGTGGCACTTCATAGTTCGGATCCACCTCAATGGCTTTTTTTAACTGTGCGATGGCACGCGCCTGATCGCCGGAGAGCGAGTACGTCCAACCCAGTTCGTCGTACACGGTCGGGTCTTTGGGTGCGATCTTCAACGCTTGTTGCAGAGTCGCAATCGAATCTTTGTAATTGTTGACGATGCGATAGTTGCGCGCGAGACTGATGTAGAGGTACGCAAACTTGGGACGCAGTTGAATCGCGCGTTGATATGCCGGGATTGCATCGCGATAACGTCCGCGCGCTTCTTGGGCGTAGCCCAGGTTGCGATGCGCGTCCACGTTATTGTCGTCGAGTTGCACGGCTTTGAGCGCGGCGGGAATCGAACGATCCGCGCGACCCAGGTCGGCGTACACTTCGGCGACGACCGCCCAGCCGGTCGAATAGTTCGGATTCAACTCGGTTGCGCGCAGAGCAAAGTCGAGCGCCTCGACATAGTTGCCCTGCCAATCAAGTGCCTCGGCAAGCACGGTGAGATTTTCGGCGCGTTGCTCGTTGATCTGCACGGCGCGGCGCGCGGCTTGCACCGCTTCGTCAATGCGGCGCGTGAACAACATCGGCTTGACGAGTTTCGCATACACGGTATCGTTGAGTGGCTCTAAACCGATCACGGCTTGGTATTCCGTAATTGCCTGCTCCAATTGTCCATCGAGAAAGAGCGCGTCCGCGCGTTGCAAGCGCGTGCCCGCCGCTTCAGTCGGCGTGGGCGAGGGTGTGGGACTGGGCTGTAACGATTCCGGCAGAGGCAGGTACTCGGAGACGTAGACACCACGCGACGCAAACAATAACACAGCGAGATACCCGCCGACGATGAGGATGAACAAGGACAACAAGCATCCTTGCCACCAGGGCGCGCCACGTTTTTTCGGACCGATGTAAAGATCAACCGGCATAGTTTTACTCCAATGAGCCAATTGTCCAATGAACCAATGAGCCAAGCAGGTGTTGCGAAATTGGCACATTGGCAAATTGGTTCATTGGCTCATTTTACCATTACCGTTCCTAATATCAGGTGATCGTTCTCGCCGACACGTAAGCGTGCGCCATCATCCACGCGATACATGCCGACCTCGACGCGATACTCGCCCGGCGCAATCCCAGGTGCGAGCCACAAACCATAATTGTCCGCGATGGTTTCGCCCGCGCGCCACTGCGTCGTCAATTTCAAATTGTTCAGCGGCTCGGCATCGCGTTGCGCGACAACCTGGTTGTTTGCATCGAGCAAGTGCGCGAACACTTTGTAACGAGTTGTGATGGTTTGCTCCGCGCGCCAATTGAGTGTGAGCGTGAGCACATCGCCGATGCGCGCTTCGCGTTGATCGAGTTGAACACTCGCAAGCGTGATCGCCTCGCCGAATTTTGCGTCGAGCGATTTGGATGGAGCGCGTGAATTCGGCGCGATACCGTACAACGCAAAGCGAATGTTGCCGTGCCACTCGTCGCGCGCGAGAAAGGCACGTTCCGCCAAGCGTGCGCCGATGATGTTTTGCGGATCGCTTTGCTCGGTCGCGTAATAAATCGCAAACACTCGTTGCGATTGCGCGAGCATCGCCTCCACGTCTGCGCGTGTCGCGGCGACATCGGGCGGACGCATACGCGGCAAGAGATAAAGTTGTTGTGTGCCGCGATGATAGTAACGCACGACATCAATTTGCCCGGGCGCATCCACGAGAATGCCATCGCCCGCGCGCGCGTGTGCGTCCATCTCTTGCACGACGGCGCGATAATCGTCGCGCGCGAATTTCGGATCATCGTAATAATTTCGCAGTGAAGTCAATGGACCCGCGACCGCGAGCGCGGCAATCGTCAGCGCGACCCAGCGCATCAGGTTGGCTGTTGTTGCGTGACGCTGATGCAAAAATACGCCGGGATAAATGTGCGACATTCCGCGCGCCGCGAGAATGTAAAACGCCGGTGTCGCGAGCAATAAAAATTTTGGATTGTACGCCGGGCGCGAGAGCGAAACAATGTACATGATTGCGACCGGCATGAGCGCCCAGAGAATCAGTATGACAGTGACCCAGTTAGTTGGTGCCGAATCTGATTTGCGCCAGCTAACGAAAAATAAAATAGCAAATGCAATCGCAATGCCCGCCGCCGAACCTGCGTCGAGTGTGAGTCCGACGCTGAACACATTGAGTACGCGCCAGAGTAAGGTTTGTAAATCAAGTGGCTCGCTGATTGAGGGCCACGTGGCGAGCTGTCCACCGGCGAAAAGATACCAGGGCAGGAAAAATGCGCCAACGACCAATTGGGAAATGAACCAACGGAACAATGAACCAATGCGCCAATGTGCCAATGCGCCAATGCGCCAATAAAAAAACAACTATTTAATCACCATAAAACTAGAGTATTTCTTAAGACTTATGACTTAAGAGCCTTGACATTAGACAACAAATTATGAGAAACTGGACAACAATTAAACAATACGAAGACATTAAGTTTGAGTATTTTGAGGGGATTGCAAAAATCACCATTAACCGCGAAGAAGTGCGTAATGCTTTTCG
>CAZPIR010000525.1:0-3038 GCA_964586085.1 uncultured Anaerolineaceae bacterium
CGCGCCATAGAAAACCTGGGCGAGCCGGCGGAACAAGATATCCACGACGAGCGACGACTTGCCGGAACCACTCACGCCGGTGATGCATACAAATTTGCCGAGCGGAATTTTCGCGTCCACGTGCTTGAGATTATTTTCTTCTGCACCCTTGATTGTGAGATACTTGCCGTTACCGATGCGCCGTTCTTTCGGAATCACAATGGCACGCGTGCCAGTGAGAAACGCGCCTGTGATGGAATCGGGACACGCCATAATTTGTTTCGGCGTACCGGCGCAAACGATATGCCCACCGTGTTCGCCTGCGCCCGGACCGAGGTCAACCACAAAGTCGGCGGTGCGGATTGTTTCCTCGTCGTGTTCGACGACGACGACCGTGTTGCCGAGATCGCGCAGACGCAACAAGGTTTCGATCAAACGCGCATTGTCGCGTGGATGCAAACCGATGCTGGGTTCATCGAGAATGTAGAGCACGCCCATCAACTGCGAACCGATTTGTGTGGCGAGGCGAATGCGTTGCGCTTCACCACCGCTCAACGTGCCGGCGCTCCGGTCGAGCGTAAGATAATCGAGCCCGACGTTGACGAGAAAGCCGAGGCGCGCGCGAATCTCTTTGAGAATTTGGTACGCAATCGTTTTTTGTTTTTCGGAAAAACGATTGGGCAGGTCATTGACGAGTTGCAATGCTTGCACGACGGACATGCCGGTGACCTGGACAATGTTGCGTTCGGCAATCGTCACGGCGAGCGCTTCGGGTTTGAGACGTTGCCCCTTGCACACCGGGCAAGGGCGTGAGGTCATCAGTTGTTCGATTTCCTGGCGAATGTAATCCGAGTCGGTTTCTTTGTAGCGCCGCAGTTGATTCGGGATCACGCCTTCGAACGTTGTATCGTACTCGCGTTTTTGCCCAAATTGATTTTCGTACTTGACCCGAATGTTTTCGTCGCCAGTGCCGTACAGCAATTTATCGAGGTGCTCGCGTTTCAATTCACGGACCGGCGTTTCGGTGGAAAAGCCGTACTTGCGCGCGACCGCTTCAATCATCTTGCCGTAATAACTATCGTCGTTGCCGCTATCAATGCCGTTCGCGCGAATCGCGCCTTCGCTCAATGACAAATCGCGATTTGGAATAATCAGGTCGGGGTCGAGTTCCATTTGTGTGCCGAGACCGGTACACGCGGGACATGCGCCGTGCGGCGTGTTGAATGAAAATGTGCGCGGCTCGATTTCGCCGAGCGAGATGTTGTCAATCGGACACGAAAAATGTTCCGAGAACATCAAGTCTTCTTCGTTCTGTCGCGCGATGATGACAACTCCGCCGCCGAGTTTCAATGCGGTTTCGATGGAATCGGCGATGCGACTGTGGTCGCTCGTTTGCTCGCGTTTGATGATGAGGCGATCCACAACCGCTTCAACCGTGTGTTGTTTGTAGCGGTCGAGCTTGATGTCTTCGTTCACGTCGAGCACGTCGCCGTTCACACGCACGCGCACATAACCGGCTTTGCGAACATCCTCAAACACTTTTTTGTGCTCGCCTTTGCGATCCTTGATGAGTGGCGCAAGAATCATAATGCGCGCGCCATCCGGCAAATTTTCCACCGCGTCCACAATTTGTTCGACGCTTTGTCGTTCGATGAGGCGACCGCACTTGGGGCAGTGTGGTTGACCGGCACGCGCAAAGAGCAAGCGTAGATAATCGTAAATCTCGGTCACGGTGCCGACGGTCGAACGTGGGTTGTGGCTGACGCCTTTTTGGTCAATCGAAATTGCCGGCGACAGACCTTCGATTTGGTCCACGTCCGGCTTTTCCATTTGACCCAGGAATTGCCGCGCGTAGGCGGAGAGCGATTCGACGTAACGACGTTGTCCCTCAGCGTAGATCGTGTCGAAGGCGAGGGACGATTTGCCAGAGCCGGACAAGCCGGTGATGACGACGAATTGATCGCGTGGAATTTCGATGGTGACGTTTTTAAGATTGTGTTCGCGCGCGCCGCGAACGACGAGTTTGTCTTGCATGGTTGCTCACCGATTGATCGTTCGAAATTGAATTTTGATACGGGCAGACATTCTAGCACAAAAGTTCAGAATCGGCAATCAAAATTGAATCTGTGATAAAATGCGCGTCGAGGAGAAACAATGAACACACATCACTTGGTCATTCGATTGGGCGTCCTGGCAAGTTGGCTCGCTGTGAGCATTCTCGTTGCGATGATGGCGGTGGCACTCGCGATTGGACCAGAATTGTCGAATTTGACTTCGGCGTCCCCCAAGCTCGTTGCCGAATTATTGGCCAATAGCGCTGGCAAATTGCAAGGGATGATGGTGCTGGACGATTTGTTTGCGTTGGCGTACATGATTGCATTCATCGGTCTTGCGGCACACGTGCGAAATCGCAGTGGCTTGCTTGCGGGGCTGGGTTTGGGATTCGCGCTCGCCACCGGTATACTCGACTGGATCGAAAACAGCATGACACTGAATTTGATCGCGTTTCGCCTGCTCGAACCGACGACCTTGTTCGCGCTCAACTTGTTGACCCAGATCAAATATCTCGCATCGAGTGGCGCGATTGTTTTGCTGGGTCTCGGTTTATGGAATGAACATGGCTTGAATCGTGTTGCGACGATTTTGTTTTTGCTCTATGCGCCTATCAACGTGCTTGCGTTTATCGCGCCCTTGTTTGTCACACTGCGCATCCTGAGTATGTTTGTCCTATTGATTCTTGGCGCAATCATTCTTTCACGCCCGAATAATTTGATAAAACCGGCAAAGTGATGTATCATAGATTGGCGCATGAAGAGACACGCAATGCCGCGTGCCACAGTTTGCAAAGGAGGTGGTGCGAGCGAATTTCGGTTGTGTGATTCTGACGCGTACTGACTCTCGTGCAAGGTCGAAGATAGACGACCAGATTTCAAAGAGGAGAAGAAAATGAAAAAGTTTGTTTTGTTTGCCCTGTTGTTGATCGCGTTGGTCGCGGTGGCTTGTGCGCCCGCGCCGACCGCGACGCCGGTTCCGCCGACCAAGGCGCCTGAACCGACCAA
>CAZPIR010000526.1:0-3032 GCA_964586085.1 uncultured Anaerolineaceae bacterium
CGCCCGCGCCATCGCCGACGAAAGGAATAGTGATGACACCGACCCAGGACAATCTCGATGTGATGATCGGACAAATTTTGATGGTGGGGTTTCGCGGATTCGAGGTAAACGACGCGAGTCCGATTGCGCGCGATTTGCGCGAACGTCACATGGGCAGTGTGGTGTTGTTCGATTATGACGTGGCAACGCAGAAACGCGAACGCAATGTGAAATCACCGGCGCAAGTGAAACAGTTGTGTGCGGCTCTGCAAAAAATCGCGCCGACGAAATTGTTGATTGCGATTGACCAGGAAGGCGGCAAGGTCGCGCGGCTCACCGAGCGGTATGGCTTTCCCGCGACTGTCTCGCAACAAACACTCGGCACGAAAAACGATCTCCCGTACACGCGCCAGGTGGCGGACACGACGGCGAAAACGCTCGCCGATGCCGGGATCAATCTCAACCTCGCGCCTGCTGTTGACCTCAACACGAATCCGAACAATCCGGTCATCGGCAAAATTGAGCGCAGTTTTTCGGCCGACGCGAACGTTGTCACGAACCACGCGCGCGAACTCATGCAAGCGCATCACGCGCGCAATGTGTTGACGACGCTGAAACATTTTCCCGGGCACGGCAGTTCGAAAGACGATTCGCACCTGGGATTTGTGGACGTGACGCAAACCTGGGCGCGCACGGAACTTGAACCGTACCGCAAAATTATCGCGGCAGGCGAATGCGACACGGTGATGACCGCGCACGTGTTCAACGCAAACCTCGATCCAAAGTTGCCGGCGACGCTCTCGAAAAATATCATCACTGGGATTTTGCGCGACGAATTGAAATTCGATGGTGTCGTCATCACCGACGACATGGGCATGGGCGCGATTTCGCAGAACTATGGATTTGAAAATGCCATCGAACTTGCGCTCAATGCCGGTGTGGACATGCTCGCACTCGCCAACAACAGCGACCCGTTCGACGAAAACATTGCCACGCGCGCGCACACCGCGATCAAGCGGATGGTGAACGAGGGTAAGGTTCCGCGCGCGCGCATCGAGCAAGCGTATCGGCGCGTGACTAGGTTGAAAGCACGGTTGTGAACTTGTCAGCAAAACCGTTTCCTGTTAAAGTAATGACCGCCGACCGCAGACAGCGGACGGCGGTTGCGTTTTAGATTTCTCCGTGTCAATCACATCAAGAGGTAAATTAATGAAAATCGCAATTATGGCGGCAGGTGGTCTGGGAAGTTATTACGGCGCTCTGCTCGCAAAAGATGGACACGAGGTCACGTTCATCACGCGCGGCGCGCATCTCGCGGCAATTCGCGCGAATGGTTTGACCGTGAAAAGTCCGCACGGCGATTTTGAAATCAAGCCGGCGCGCGCAACCGACCATCCCGCCGAGGTCGGCGTGGTGGATTGGATTATTTTCAGCGTCAAGACGTACGACACCGAAACCGCCGCGCGCACAATGCTTCCGATGATCGGCGCGCAAACGACGGTCGTCACATTTCAAAATGGCGTGGATAGTCACGATGCGATTGGCGCCATCGTCGGCAAAGAGCACGTCATCGCCGCGCCGACCCAGGTCGTTTCAAATGTCGCCGCGCCCGGCATCATCGAACAAAAAAGTCCGTTCCGCACTTCGTTCGTTGGCGAAGTGTACGGGCAAGGTTTGACGCCGCGTGTGCAAGCGTTGGTCGAAATACTCAAGCGCACTGGTGTGGATGCAACAGCGGTTGGCGATGCGCGCACGCCGTTGTGGCACAAGTTTGCGTTCATCGCGCCGGTTGCCGGACTTGCCGCGCTCGCGCGCACCGCGCCGTACGATCTGTTCCAACTTGCCGAAGCCCGCGCGACTTTGCGCGCCGCCATCGAAGAGGTTGTCGCGGTTGGCAAAGCGCACGGTGTGGCGATGGATGCGGATATTGTCGAGCGCCAATATCAATTCACGATGAATTTAAAGCCCGGCGCAAAACCTTCGATGCAACTCGATCTCGAACAGGGCAAGCGGTTGGAGATTGATGCGATGAGTGGCGCGGTGGTGCGACTCGGCGCCGAAAAAAATGTGCCGACGCCGGTGCATCAGACGATTTACGTCGCGTTAAAAATGGCAGACGAACAAACCAAGCTTAAAGTAAAAAATTAAAACTAGTTTTTGTTGGCGCGTCACCTTGCCAGGAGACGATTATGCAAACAACTGCGCTTCGCCCAATGAACGTTGGCGACATTCTCGACCGTTCGATTAATTTGTACCGCCGGAATTTTATAACGCTGATGGGAATTGCCGCGGCGGTCACTGTGCCGATTGCCGCATTGCAAGTGATTGGAGTTTTGTTCGCTGTCCCGCTTGATTTGTTTTCGCTGAACGAGTCGCCCTCACGCGCGACGACCGCGCTCGCCACTGCCGGGTATGCCGGCTTGTTCGTGGTGTTTTTCATCGCCGCAATCGTCGCGTCGGTGGGTTATGCGTTTCAAGCGGCGGCGATGGTGATCGCGGTTTCCGAATCCTTGCTCGGACGCGCACTGACGATTCGGGAGGCGTATCGCAAAATTCTGCGCCCGGGTTGGTCGCTTCTCGGCAGTATGTTTGTGCTTGGCGTGTTGAACGGTTTGATCGTGGGGTTTTATTTTGCGTGCGCGTTCATTCCGTTCATCTTTGCGGCGGCGAGTGGACGAACCGATTCGAGTGCGTCCTCCGTGTTCGCCGCGGGCGTCGCGGTGCTCGTATGCATTGGGATCGGTCCGTTAGTGATCGCGTTGGCATTTATCAACGTGCGCTTTTTATTCATTCCGCAAACGGTCATCCTGGAAAATTTGGGCGCGCTTGCCGGACTGCGCCGCAGTTGGCAATTGGTGCACGGTTCGTTTTGGCGCGTCTTGTTCATCGTGTTTTTGATGTACGTGCTCATCCTGTTCCTCTCCGCCGTTCCCACATATGCGATTTCTTTCGGCGCGCTACGCGTGCCGTCGGTCGTCGTTCAAACTGGGTTGAACACGGTGATCGGCACGGTCATCGGCGTGGCGCCGGCGGCCCCCTCAGGGAACCTTCTG
>CAZPIR010000527.1:0-3027 GCA_964586085.1 uncultured Anaerolineaceae bacterium
CGCAGTCGGCGCGGGAGTGCAAGACGCCGCGAACATCACGGCGAGAAAAAGTACGGCGAGAAAAAACAGGCGTCTCATTTCGTTCTCCTCTTGAGGTTTCACGTCCCCCGACAAAACCTTGCACCGGGGAAACGTTATCGCACGCGCGCCACCACTTTGCCGGTGTGCGCGAGATCGTACCCACTGAGTGATTCGGCGAGTCGGCGAAATTCCTTGCTCGCCAACGCATCGAGAATCGGACGCACGCGCGTCGAAGTAAACTCGGAACGGGGAATTACCAGGTCGTAGCGTTCATCGCCAAGCGAAACAAAATCAAGACCATGTTTTTCGGCGACCGCGCGCAGACCTGGACCGACATCCACCGCGCCGACCGTGATCGCTTCCGCGACCGCATCGTGCGTCGAGACGGTTCGCTCCCAATCCGGGAGCGAGCGTGGATCAATGCGCGCCGCGCGCAAACGCGTGTGCAATAACAAGCGCGTCCCGGCGCCGCGTTGCCGATTCAGAAAACGCACATCCTTGCGCGTGAGGTCACGCACGCTACGAATTTTTTTTGGATTGCCGCGCGCAATCATCAAACCATTTTCGCGCACGGCGAGGTTGATCAACATGCTATCGTCTTCTGGCAACAAGTGACGCACGAACGGCACATTGTATTCGCCGGTTTGCGTATCGAGCAGATGAATGCCGGCAATGTCGGCTTGGCGTTGCGACAAGGCGAGCAAGCCGCCAATGCTCCCGACTGAACGCGACGAGGCGTGAATCGCGTGCGCGAGATGCGAGAGAAGCGGATCATCACTACCCATGATGATAAGCGGACGTTCGGCGGATTGCTTGGCGGCGCGACGAGAGGTGGGCGTCATCGCGGCAGAGAGGTCCAGGACGGCGAGCGCGATTTCTGTTTCGCGCAGAGCGGCATCGGCAAAGACCAAGCGGCCAGCATCGCCGGCATTGCGCGCCACACGATGCGATTCCGCGCGCGTCGCGCGCTCGGTCTCGAACTTGGGACGTTGCTCTTCGAGCAGGCGCGCAATCGGCGCATTCACCGCCGAAGCCAAGCGAAGTTTGACGAGAAATTCATCACGCTCTTTTACCGGTTCGGCGAGCCAGCGATCAAACTCGGCGCGTCCCGCCGATGTGAGCGTGTACACTTTGCGGTCAGGTCCGCCCTCGCCGCGTTCGATCTGCGCACTGACCCAGCCCGCGCGTGTCATTTTTGCAAGCGAGCGGTACAATTGCGCAAAATCAATCCGCCAGAACGGTGCATATTCTTCGTCCACAATGCGTTTGAGTTCATACCCATAGCGCGCGCCCTTGACCAGCAAACCAAGTAGTGGAAAAGTCGGAGTCATACGCCTCATCTCCTTTGCGCGACCAAATTATCGCGTGTACATGCAATACATCTATCTGCAAAACACATAGTAATGCAAATCGGATTGCGTGTCAAAAATAAAATGAATATGCTATAATGCGCGCCGGAGGAAACGAATGCGAGTTAATTTTTACGCGACTTTGCGCCCGCTTGCCGGCGGCAAAACCATCACGGTCGAGGTCGCCGCGCCCACACCCGCCCAAGTCGTTTTGCAAACAGCCAGCCAAACCAATCCTGAATTGGACGCCGAAATCTGGGACACCAATCGCGCCTTGCGTGATCACATCAAGGTCTTTATCAACGGGCGTCACTCGGTGCATCTGCCGGCTGGATTGGACACGCTGATCGGCGAGCAAGATGAACTCGACGTGTTTCCACCGGTCGGCGGCGGCGCGACATAACATCACACACACCCGACGCGACCCCAGTCGCGTCCTTTTTTTCGCACGGATTTCCCATCACCCCTTCACATTTTCTTCACAACTCTCCGGTATCATCCTGTCAAATTCTCTCGCAAAAGGTGAACGAATGAATGCCAAAATTGTTTTAATGTCTTTGTTGATTGCCCTCGTGATCGTCGCGGCGGTGTTTGCCATCGCGTTTGTCACGATGCCGGGGTTGTCATACATGCTGACCGGCCAAGCCCCAGCGCAACAACATTATGGTCCAGGTCAAGGTCGCGGCATGATGGGCGGCGGTTACAACCAACCGTCCACGTCGAACAATTCCGCGCCAAGCACAAACAGCACGCCTGTCGCGCCAAACAACTCGGCACCTAGTAATTCTGCGCCGAGTCAAGGTCGCGGTCGTGGTATGATGGGCGGCGGAAGCACGCAACCCGCCGGCGGCTTGATTGCGGTCACTGCCGACGGCAAAACGATTGCCGCCACAACCACTTTGCCGGAAGGGACTGCCGCACAAACCGTTGGCAAAATGAATGTCACTATGGCACTCACACCGTACCCGCCCGTCTCATTCCAGACCGGCAATTTCGACATTACGTTGACCGACGAAAAAGGGCAAGCGATCACGGACGCGAAAATTAGTCTCGATTTGACCATGCCCGGCATGTGGATGCCGCCAAGCAAACCGAACGCGCAAGCGTTGGGCGAAGGCAAGTACAAGGCATCCGCACCCTGGACGATGCGCGGCTTGTGGCGCATCGAAGTCATCATCGTGCGCGGCAACGAAAAAACTTCGGCATTCTTTAACGTGTGGCTGTAAACATGTTGACGAGTAATTTGCTCATCGCGTTTGTCACCGGGTTGATCAGTAGTTTTGGTCATTGCCTCGGCATGTGCGGCGGCTTGGTCGCGATCTACTCGGCGCGCCAGGCGGCGGCGGTTACGGCGAATGGCGAACGCCCCAGTGTCGTGAATCGCGCGGGCAACTTGATGCCTTTGCACCTGGGTCGCATCCTGACCTACACCGTGCTCGGCGCGATTGTTGGACTCGCCGGTTCTCTGCTCGACCAAGCGAGCGGCGTGGTGGGTTGGCAAGGTTTCTTTTCGATCTTTGTCGGCATTGCGATGGTGATCGTCGCGCTCAGTTTGATGGGCGTGCTCCCACCAATTGAAGTTGCGCTTGCCTCGCTCTCGGGCGGCGCGTCGCCGATGAAAAAAATGCGCGGGCTGTTTGGTCAGCGCAACATCTGG
>CAZPIR010000528.1:0-3024 GCA_964586085.1 uncultured Anaerolineaceae bacterium
CGACCAAACCCAGGAGTTGACCAAACTACGCGAGAGTACAACCGCGCGCGGCGATTCGATTGTGCGTTTTCAACAAGCGTATCGCGGCGTGCCGGTGCTGGGCGGTCAGGTCATTGCATACTTGGACAGGTCAAAAAATCTGCGTTCGGTGACGAGCAAGGTTTTGCCGGGCATTGCGGTTACGACGACGCCCAAGGTCAATCGCGAGCAAGCGCGGCAGAACGCGCTCGAAGCGATGGCGCGCGAGCACCAACTCAAACCGGCGGAACTGGTCGCGAGCGAACCGGCATTGTGGATTTACAATCCCAGGTTACTGCGACCGGGCAATGGACCGACCACGCTCGTGTGGCGCATTGAGGTGCAGGCGTCCGCGCTGTTGCCGATTCGTGAACTGGTGTTGGTGGATGCTCAACGCGGCAACATTGCTTTGCATTTCAATCAGATTGATTTTGTAAAGAATCGCGAAACGTACTCGGCAAACAATGGCACGAGTTTGCCCGGCACGCTTGTGTGCAACGAATCGAACCCGGCATGCACGGGGGGCGATGCTCACGCGATTGCCGCGCACACGTACGCCGGCGACACGTACGATTTTTATCTGGCGAATCATGGGCGCGACAGCATTGACAATGCCGGCATGACGTTACGCTCAACGGTGCATTATGGCTCGAGTTATGCGAACGCATTTTGGAATGGCTGGCAAATGGTTTATGGTGACGGCTACGGGTTCGCGCTCGCGGACGATGTGATTGCGCACGAGTTGACGCACGGCGTGACCGATTATGAATCAGGTCTGTTTTATTATTACCAATCCGGTGCGATTAACGAATCGTTCTCGGACATCTGGGGCGAGTTTCTCGATCTCTCGAATGGCAGAGGCACGGACGATGCGAGTGTGCGTTGGCTGATGGGTGAAGATGTTTTGGGGTTGGGCGCGATTCGCAATATGCAAAATCCGCCGGCATTTTCCGACCCCGACAAGATGACGAGCGGGTATTATGTGACGAGCAATTCGGATAATGGCGGCGTTCACTCGAACAGCGGCGTTAACAACAAAGCTGCGTCCTTGATGGTGGATGGCGGAACGTTTAACGGTTACACGGTGACCGGCTTGGGCGTCACCAAGGTCGCCAAAATTTATTACGAAGTGCAAACCAACTTGCTCACTTCCGGCGCGGACTATGCCGACTTGTACGATGCGTTGTACCAAGGTTGCACGAATCTCGTCGGCACGTCCGGCATCGTTGCCAGCGATTGCGACCAGGTGCGCGCGGCGACGAACGCGGTCGAGATGAATCAACAGCCGGTCGCCGGGTTTAATCCCGATGCGCAGCTTTGCACGACCGGGCAACTGCCGGTCAATTTGTTTTTCGACGACCTGGAGAGCGGCATTGCCAAGTGGAATTTCGGCGCATTGACCGGCGTTTCGCGTTGGCAGTCCGATTCGCCGTACGGTTCGTTTGCACATTCAGGTTCGCACTTTCTCTACGCCGACGATTACCCGGCGACAACGACCGACGCGTATGCGGCGATGGATACGAGCGTGCTCCTGCCGGCGAATGCGTACTTGCATTTCGCGCACGCGCACAGTTTTGAAGCGCCGAACTATGATGGCGGCGTCGTCGAGTACAGCACGGACAGCGGCACGACCTGGAATGACGCGAGCAGTTTGTTCGATTATCAAGGTTACACCGGCACGTTAGATGCCGGCAATGCGCTCGGCGCGCGTGCCGCGTTTGTGGGCGACAGTCATGGTTATATTTCAAGCCGGGTCAACTTGGCGTCGCTGGGCGGGCAGAGTGTGCGCTTTCGTTGGCGGATGGGTTTGGACAGCGGCGGTTACGCTTGGGGCTGGTGGCTCGACGATGTGCGAATCTATACGTGCGGTGTGCCGGCGACGCCGACGAGCACGCCGACATTGTTGCCCGGTGTGACGCCCAGTGCCACGCCGACGAACACCCCAACACGCACGCCGACGCCGCAAATCACGTACGTTGCTTCGACTTCGCTTACGTGTCCGGCGGGCGCAACCTACAATTGGCAGAGCGCGACCGGCGGCACAAACACTGGCTTGCACGACGATGATGCCGCTGTCTCGGTGACATTGCCGTTCAACTTTGTTTTCAACGGACAGACCAAGACAAGTGTGTTGATCAGCACGAATGGGTATCTCACATTTGGCGCGAACGGGCTTGAGTACTACAACCTTCCGATTCCCAGTTCAGCGACGCCGAACGATTTTATCGCGCCGTTCTGGGACGACCTGAACGCGACCACAAGCGGCAACATTTACTATGCCACGCTGGGGAGTGCGCCGAATCGTCAATTTGTCGTCGAGTGGAATAGCGTGCCGCTGTACAGTGGGCTGGGCACGATGACGTTTCAAGCGATCTTGAAAGAGACGACGAACGAAATTGTTGTGCAGTACGAAACGCTCACCGGCATTGAGGCAACCGGCAACGCGGCGACGGTCGGCATCGAGTTTGCGACCGGCACAGCGGGCGTGCAATATTCGTACAACACGGCGAGTTTGCAATCGGGTATAGCAATCAAGTTTGCGCCGTTCTCTGGCACAGTGCCTACGCCGGTGGCAACTTGTACTGCAACCGCAACCCCAACAGCGACGCGCACGAGCACGCCGACGCCAACCGCAACGAACACACCAACTGTCACGCGGACGAGCACACCGACGTTCACACCAACCAGGACACCGGCGCTTGTGACCGGTACAATCTCGCCGGCGACCGGTGGTAGTGTGAGCACGGCTAATGGTTCATTCCTGATTATGTTCCCGGCGAATGCTGTCGCCAACCCGGTCACACTCACGTTCCGCGAACTCGGTGCGCCGAGTCGTCCATTGCCACGTGGGTTCACGGCGCTTGCCAGTTTTGTTCTCGAAGCGCGCGACGATAATGGTCAACTCGTGACCCAGTTTTTGCAACCGTATGTCATTGTGCTCACATACACCGACGCGCAACTTGCCGCGCGGCGCGTGAGTCAAGATAATCTCAACTTGGCTTGGTG
>CAZPIR010000529.1:0-3016 GCA_964586085.1 uncultured Anaerolineaceae bacterium
GAAGGACTCGTCGCCGGGTGGGACGACCCGCGCATGCCCACCTTGTCCGGTCTGCGCCGTCGCGGTTATACGCCGGAAGCGATTCGTGATTTCACCGATCGCGTGGGTGTGGGCAAAACGTACAACCTCATCGAACTGTCCTTGCTCGAACATTGCTTGCGCGAAGACCTGAACAAACGCGCCGCGCGCATGATGGCGGTTTTGCGTCCGCTCAAAGTTGTCATTGAAAATTATCCGGCAGGTCAGGTCGAAGAACTCGAAGCGGTGAACAATCCGGAAGACGCGACGATGGGCACGCGCAAGGTTCCGTTCACGCGCGAGTTGTGGATTGAGCAAGATGATTTCCGCGAAGACCCGCCGAAAAAATATTTTCGTCTCGCGCCCGGGCAAGAAGTGCGTTTGCGTTACGGCTACATTATCAAATGCACGAGCGTCGTGCACAACGAACGCGGCGAAGTTGTCGAGGTGCACTGCACGTACGATCCCGCGACACGCGGCGGCTCGACCGACCGCAAGGTCAAGGGCACGATTCATTGGGTGTCGGCGCAACATGCCGCGCCCGCCGAAGTTCGTTTGTACGATACCTTGTTTGTGTCGCCCAAGCCGGACGAAGTGGAAGATTGGAAGTCGCAAATCAACCCTAACTCGCTCGAATGCTTGGCGAATTGTTACGTCGAACCCGCGCTCGCCCAAGCCCAACTCGGCGACCGCTTGCAATTCGAGCGCATCGGTTACTTTTGCGTTGACCTGGATTCTAAACCGGGCAACCTCGTGTTCAATCGCACAGTCACTCTGCGCGACACGTGGGCAAAGATCGAAAAAACCGATCAGTAAAGCAAAGCCAAAATCGAACGCGGACAAGTTGACAAACTTGTCCGCGTTTTTGTATTTTTCCGAGCAGGCATCGGCTCTTATTAGATGCACAGTATTGACGCGGTTCGCTCCGCGTCCAGGGAGGTGAGTATGATGACTCCAATGATTGGAAACCTGGAGGCAGGCTTGGTGCGACGTTCCAGTTTCGCCATCTACAAAGATCGCCTGAATCTCTTGAGCCAGATTGATGCACTTGAATCTGTCGTGCTCCCAACGTTGCGTGCACAATCGGCTAATCTCTCGGCGCGGCAAACATTAAAAGAAGCCGAGGCGCGTTTGGCGGAATTAAGAGAACGCCTGAATCATTTGCAGTTGGATTAGCCATTCCAAGCCATTATTTTTCGAGCGCACTGTGAAAACAGTGCGCTCGTTTTCTTTGCCAGATTGCGCTTTATCTTTTCTGTGCTATAATCCCCGCTCGTGATGGCTAGACGACAAACAGTGGCTCAAATTGTGGTAGCGGTTGGCGCGGGACTCGCGCTGGGTTGCATTTGCGGCGCAGTTACGATTGCCGGCTTGTTTGTGCAATCGGGCACGCTGAGCGCGATGCTGGCGACGGCGACGCCGACACCCACCGCGACAGCAGTGCGTCCGCAACCGACGATCACCTTGCGTCCAACGTCCACGCGCGCGCCGACGCCGGAACCAGCCACGCCGGCTCCGCCGGATAGCACGCCCGTGCCGACGGTTGCGCGCACGCCGATTGTGGTCCGTTCGGGTCGCATTGTGACGAACACGCATTTTTATGTGACGCGCCCGGTTGCGCCGAACGCGATTGCGACCGTGCCCGCGCTCACGTACTTGTACGGCACGACTTCGCGCGGCGATTACGATGTGCATCACGGCGAAGAGTTTGTGAATCCGACTGGCACACCGTTGTACGCGGTGGCTGATGGCACTGTCGTTTCGGCGGGAGATGATACAGCGTCGCGCTTGTGCGGCGATGACAATAAAAAAACGTGCGGGCGTGATATAAATTTTTACGGCAAGCTAGTGGTGATTCAACTCGCGCGCCAGTACAAAGACCAACGTGTGTTTGTGTTGTACGGTCACCTGAATCGCATCGCGGTTAATGTGGGCGACCAGGTCAAGCAGGGCGATCCCATCGGCGAAATTGGTATGACCGGCATTGCGGTTGGACCGCACGTCCATTTTGAAATTCGTATCGGCGTCAACGATTACGCGCACACGCGCAATCCAATTTTGTGGACGACGCCGTTGAACGGACGTGGTGCGCTCGCCGGCAAGTTCACCGAAAAGGGCGCGCTTGTGCGTGGCGCGATCATCAACTTGTACCGCGCCGAGCCGGAAAATTTATTGTACGGCATCGAAACGTACAGCCGCGACGAATTTCCGCCGGTCAATTCGGATGATGAGCTAGGCGAAAATTTCGTGTTTCCCGATCTCGCGGCGGGTGATTACATTTTGCGCGTGAGCGGACAACAGTACGCCGCGCGCGTCACCGTTCAAGCCGGCTCACTCACCTTTGTGGAATTAGGGCAATGAGGAATTTATGACTGACGTTCGCGTTCGCTATGCGCCTTCGCCAACCGGCGCGCCGCATGTCGGCAACATTCGCACCGCGCTCTTTTCGTACCTGTGGGCGCGGCACACCGGCCCCTCTGGGAAATTTATTTTACGCATCGAAGACACCGATCAAGCGCGCGAAGTGGAGAATGGTCTCGAACTGATTCTCGATTCACTGCGCTACCTCGGCATTACCTGGGACGAGGGACCCGATGTCGGCGGGGCGTACGGACCGTACGAGCAATCGAAACGCTTGCCGACTTATCGTGAGCACGCCGATTGGCTCGTCGCGCATGGTTCAGCGTATCGTTGTTCTTGCACGCCGCAACGCTTGGAGCAGATGCGCGCCGAACAGCAAGCCAAAGGTTTGCCGACGCGCTATGATTTGAAATGCCGGTTTCTTTCCGACGACGAACGCACCGCGCACGAACGCGCGGGCGATTCGTACGTGATTCGGCTCGCCGTGCCGCAAGAAGGCAAGACAACCTTGCCCGATTTTATTCACGGCGATTTGACGATTGCGAACAAAGATGTGGACGATCAGGTCCTGCTCAAGTCCGATGGCTTTCCGACGTACCATCTCGCCGTTGTCGTGGACGATCACCTGATGAAAATT
>CAZPIR010000530.1:0-3006 GCA_964586085.1 uncultured Anaerolineaceae bacterium
CAAGCGCCAGGTCTTGTTGAATTTTTGTCCCGGTGTAAGCGGGGTGCCATCAGGCACGGTAATGTCGGTGAGAAAGACGGCATTGTTCGCGCAGGGTCCGGGCGGAACATTGGTTGGTGCAGGCACGGCGGTTGGGGCGATGGGCGTGGGCGTTGCCGGCGCGGGTGTGGTGGGTTTTACTTCGACGCGTGCGATGGCGAGTTCACTGCCCGCGCCCGCCGCGTTGAATGCGCGCACGGCAAGCGTGTGTTGTCCGGGTGTGGCTTGCCAAATTTGTTCGACGACGAATGATTTTTGCGGGACGGCGACATTTTCTGAATGCACGGTGGAATTATCCACGAGCAAATCTACCCGTACGACACCGTTCGCATCGTTGGAGGTTGAACGCACGATGGTCCGGTCGCCTTCGCTCAATTGCGCGCCGCTCGCCGGCGAACTGAGTGTGATGGTCGGTTTGCTCGGCAAACCAAAAATCAGAAACACCGCGCCGATGACGAACAAGACGGCGAGTGTCAACAAGCCAATGACAATCCAAATCCAGTTGCGAGTTTGGGCATCCATCGTGAGTTTAACCTCGGTTCTTTTTTTCTGCGTGTCGCATCGAGGATCACGCCAATACAGGTTTGCTTGTTTCGTTCAGCACGGCTCGGCGCAGTTGTTCGTCGAGAAATCCTTTGAGCAGAGCATGATTCGCGCCGGCAGAGAGACACAATTCGCGTTGCCGCATACTGTCCACCAAAGCGACAATTTGCATTTGCGGTTTTTCTTTGCGAGCTTGGTACACCAAGCCCAACATTTCGCTTTCGGATAAATCGGCATCTACAATCATCACACTGGGGCTGGTTGCACAGACGAGTTGAAATGCGGCAATCGCGTCGTCGGCGAGTGTAATGTCGTGCAAGTTGGGAATTGTCCGCAGGTACGATTGCAGAGAATTGCGCATAATTCCCGGCTTGGCGGCAATCATTACGAGGGTGGAGGGTGTCATAGGTGTGTTTGTCTCTCGATCTTGCACGGTGCCCATGTCTGCGCCAAGTGTAACGGATTGGCGCGCAAAAAACATCTACCCGGAGATATAAATTTGGGTCAACGGACTGATGATTTTTTTGCGCCGGCTTCTCAACGAAACGTGTACGCACATCTCAACGCGTGTTCACCGATTCCGCTTTGCGTAATCCGGTAATTTCGGGTACAGTATCAGACAGAGAGGTGAAGCGAATGCAGGTCCGCAACTATTTAGCGCATTTGATCCAGCCCATCGAATCTGGCGATCTAAGCGAGATGCGGCGCGGAATGATTTTTGAAATCGCCGCGGTGATTTTTACTATTGCGTGGTTTTTCATGGTGATTGGCTATGACAAACCAGAGCAACTCGTCGTCGCGTTTTTATTGTTGGCGTGTTCGCTCGGCAGTTTGTGGTTGCGCGAATCGAATTATTCGTTCGCGCTGGTATGGCTGGTCGCGTCGTTACTTGCCGCGCTCGCGTTTCAGAAATGGCTTTTCCCAGACAGTAGTGCGCAATACTATTTTCCAATCGTCGTCGTCATTTCGAGTTTGTTGGTTTCGGGCATCAACGTGTTTGTCATCGCCGCGTTTGCGAGTGGTACGGTGCTGGCGATTGCGCGCGCGCAAGGTGCGGATTGGTTTGACAATCAACAAGTGGTTGCGCCAATGGTGTTGACCTGGATGACGGCGTTCGCCGCGTGGATTGGCTCGCGCCAAATTCATCTCGCGCTCGATTGGATGCGCACGAGTTACGCGCGCGCGAGCGAATTGCTCGAACAATTACGCGACGAACGCGCCTCGCTTGCACGCACGCTCAAGATGTTGGAGGATGCGTACGTGCGCATCGAAAAAATGAATTACGCGCTCATCGAAGCGCGCAGTACCGCCGAAACCGCGCGTCAGCTCAAAGCCGAGTTTGCCGCGAACATCAGCCACGAATTACGCACGCCGCTCAACCTGGTCATCGGTTTCAGCGAGACGATGGCGAACGCGCCGGAAACGTACGCGGGCGTAACCTGGTCGCCGGCATTGCGCGGAGACATTGAACAGATTTATCAGAGCAGTCGGCATCTTGCCTCGCTGATTGACGACATTCTCGATTTGTCCGCGCTCGATGCGCAACGCCTGGGTTTGATGTTACAGGATGCGCCGATCAAGGATGTGATAAACGGCGCGGTGGGCTTGATGCAGGATTTGTTTCACGCTAAGAATTTGTACTTGTACGTGGAATGCGCAGAGGATTTGCCGTTGGCACGGATGGATGTGACGCGCGTGCGGCAGGTGCTCATCAATCTCTTGACGAACGCGAGCCGCTTTACGTATCACGGCGGCGTGACGATTCGCGCGGAACACATCGGCGACGACATTCGCGTTGCTGTGCGCGACACGGGCATTGGCATTGCGGCGCAAGATATCCCCAAAGTGTTCGAGGAGTTTGGTCAGGTGGATGGCTCGACGACGCGCGCGCACGAAGGTTCGGGGCTGGGTGTGCCGTTGAGCAAGCGGCTTGTTGAATCGCATGGCGGGCAGATGTGGTTGGAGAGTCAACCTGGCATCGGCACATCGTTTTATTTCACTTTGCCAGTTGCGGTTTCGGCAAACCTGGGACGCGCAACCAAGGTGACGACGGCGCGCATGCCGACGTTTTATCGCAAGGCGTTGCTCGTTTACGAACCCGATCCCATCTTGTTGCGCACTCTGCGCCGACACTTGAGTGAGTATGATGTGGTCGCGATTCAGGAAAGCGATAATGTGCGCGCGCTCATCGAACAGCATCAACCGATTGCGTTGATCGCGAACGCGCAAGAAACCAACGCGCATGCGTTTGTCGTGCCGACGGACTTGCCGTTGATTCGCGTTGCCTTGACCGGCAATGTGCGCGCCGCGCAAGCACTTGGGGTCGCCGATTATCTCATCAAGCCGGTTTTACGCGAACAATTACTCGATGCGATTGCAAACCTGGATTGTTTGGTGAGTCGCGTGTTGATTGTGGACGATGAT
>CAZPIR010000531.1:0-3005 GCA_964586085.1 uncultured Anaerolineaceae bacterium
TGTCGCGCGCGTACGTGCGGTCACCGACAAACCAGTGTGCGTGGGCTTTGGCATCGCCAACGCGGAATCGGCGCATCAGGTCGCGCAAATCGCCGACGGGGTGATCGTGGGAAGCGCGCTCGTCAACCAAATCGGGAATGGCAACGCCGTGTCCGCCGCACGCGAATTTGTGCACGAGTTACACAAGGCGGTTGGGCGATCATTTTGCGCTTGACGCACACTCGGATTGCGTTATACTCGGCGCAGAAAGGAGTCGCCGATGAAAGTGGCTTTGGCACATTTCGCTTATCCCGAACGCGATTTGATCGCGCGCGGCATTGCGTATCGTCTGCGCGTCCTGGGTTATGGCGATGTCGAAGTGCTCGCCTACAAATTCATGGAGAATTTGCTCGACGCGAGTTTGGACGAGTATGATGTGTTCGTGTGTTATAGCAACTTTGGCAAACAGCTTGGCGGCGTCGAAGGCGCGGGAATTTTGCGCTCGCTCAAACCGGACGCGCGCATCATCGGCGCGACGACAATGCACCCCAAAGCGTCGCGCTTTCGCGATCTCGGCGCAATTGGCATCATCTCGCCCGGCGAAGAAGACATTAAACAAATTTGCGAAATCATCCTCAACAAAATTCCGCCGCCCGCCACGCAATGTCCCAAGGCGCGTCCGCGTCCGCTCAACTTTGTCGAGGGGCGTAAACTGGAAAACGAATACGCGTGGTTGTACGCGTGTCCCGATTGTGCGCTGAAATGTTTGATCAGCTTGTCGAATGCCAAACGACAATTTCAAGGCAGACCCGTTTCACAAAAAGAAGTGGAGGAGTTGCGCCAGAATGACGAGCTGGTGATTCGCGCGAGTGATGTGCTGGCAAATCAAACGGAAATCAAATGGCTCCCATAAAAAAATCCAGGTTCTTGAAACCTGGATTTTTTCTTTGCTCGAGTTACACATCCAAATTACGCACACTCTTGGCGTGCGTTTGGATAAACCGCTTGCGCGGTGCCACTTCGCTCCCCATCAACATATCGAACGTGCGATCGGCTTCCGCGGCATCCTCGACGCTCACTTGCAACAGCGTGCGATTCTCCGGATTCATCGTCGTTTCCCACAATTGCGCCGGGTTCATTTCGCCCAGCCCTTTGTAGCGTTGAATATCAAACTTGTCGCTCTTGGATTTTTTCTTGAGCGCGTCGAGTTCCTTGTCGTCAAACACGTACTGTTCTTCCTTGCCGGCTTTGACACGATACAACGGCGGTTGCGCGATGTAAAGATGTCCGTGCGAAACAAGACCTTCCATATACCGGAAAAAGAATGTGAGCAGTAGCGTGCGAATGTGCGCACCGTCCACGTCCGCATCGCTCATCAAAATGATGCGCGAGTAACGCAAATTCTTTAGCTCAAAACCATTGCCGACACCGGCGCCAATCGCCGTAATCATCGCGCGGATTTCTTCGTTCTGCAACATTTTGTCGAGCCGCGTTTTCTCGACGTTCAAAATTTTTCCACGCAGAGGCAGAATCGCTTGGAATTTGCGGTCGCGTCCTTGTTTCGCCGAGCCACCCGCGCTGTCGCCTTCGACGATGTACAGCTCGGTTTTCTCCGGATCTTTTTCGGAACAATCCGCGAGCTTACCGGGAAGCGAGAGCGATTCGAGCGCGCTTTTGCGAATGACCAGGTCGCGCGCTTGACGCGCCGCTTCACGCGCGCGCGCCGTCGTCAAACATTTTTGAATGATCTCTTTCGCTTCGCGTGAATGCTCTTCGAGAAACGCGCTGAACGATTCCGTGAACACAGACTCGACCTGGGTCTTGACTTCGGCGTTGCCCAGTTTCGCTTTGGTCTGCGATTCAAATTGCGGTTCTTCGAGTTTCACCAGCACAATCGCGGTGAGACCTTCGCGCACATCATCGCCGGACAAGTTCGGGTCACTCTCTTTGAGCACATTGTTCTTGCGCGCATAATCGTTGAGCGTGCGTGTCAATGCCGAGCGAAAACCGGTGAGATGCGTGCCACCGTCCACCGTGTTGATGTTGTTTGCAAACGTGTACACCGATTCACCGTAGCCGTCGGTGTACTGCACGGCGATTTCGACTTGCGCACCGTTGACCTGGCGCGACACGGTAAAGGGCGCGTGAATCGTCGTGCGATTTTTGTTCAGGTAGCGCACAAACGACGTGATGCCGCCTTCAAAATAAAATGTCGTCTCGCGGTCTTCGCGTTCATCACGAAACGCAATCGTCAAGCCGCGCGTGAGAAACGCCATTTCGCGGAAACGTTGCGCGAGCACGTCGAACTTGTAATCAATCGTTTTGAAAATTTGTTTGTCCGGGTAGAATCGCTGAATCGTGCCACTGCGTTCATCCGCCGGATATTTGCCAACCTGTTTCACATCGGCTTGCGGCACGCCGCGTTTGTACATTTGCCGGTACAACTTGCCATCGCGCCGCACGGTGGATTCGAGCCACTCGCTCAAGGCATTCACCGCGCTGACGCCGACGCCGTGCAACCCGGACGCAACCTTGTAACCGCCTTGTCCAAATTTTGCGCCCGCGTGCAATTTCGTCATCACGACTTCGAGCGCGCTCTTGCCGGTTTGCGCGTGAATGTCCACGGGAATGCCACGCCCGTTATCAATCACGGTCACGACATCATCCTTGCCAATTTTGACTTCGATGCGGTCGCACGCGCCGGCGAGCGCTTCGTCAATCGCATTGTCCACGACCTCAAAGACGAGATGATGAATGCCGCGAATATCGGTCGAGCCGATGTACATGCCAGGACGCTTGCGCACCGCTTCGAGACCTTCGAGCACCGTAATCTTGGATGCATCGTACGTTTCGACCGGCATATTTTCGATTTGGGTATCTTGATCTTTTTTCGCCATAATTTTTCAACCGATCCAGGACACGATTAAAATTCCGCGTCCCCAAAAAATGATTGCTAACTCTTGCTTGCTTTTTGCGCGTGTGCTTGCCACTGCACGATCCAGGTCACGCGATCATTATAAAATAGC
>CAZPIR010000532.1:0-2999 GCA_964586085.1 uncultured Anaerolineaceae bacterium
AACATCGCTACGATGAAGGTGTGGCGTTCGTGCAAACGATGTGCGACACGTGGGCAAGTTTGGAATCCAACATTGACCGTGAACGCTTCGAGCACGTTCGCCAACGCTTGGCGCACCAACTCGAAAACGCGCGCGAGTGGCGCGAGGTGTGCGCCAAGTATTTCGGACAATTTCGTTCATAGAAATAAAATTAAAACGGGCAACGAGTTTGAATCGTTGCCCGTTTTAATTTCGTTGCCGTTTACAATTTTACTTTTGCGCGCACCGTGCCGGCGCGTTCGTGCCGTGCGACGAGATTCACCGTGCCGCCTTTCGGCGCGCGCACGACCCACTCGACCTTGAGCCGGTCATCGGTCTGGTCGTTAAAGCTCCATCCAACCGGCGCGGCGGGCTTGTACGCGCGCCCTTCGAGTTGACCCTGTTCCTCGCGCGGCTTGCCAGTTTCGAGCGTCGCGCCTTTCGGTAATTCGATTTCGCACACGATGCCGCGCGCGACCTTGTTCTTGACGGCTAGCTTGGTCACGTTCGTCGGCAACCAACCGGTGTTGTTCACGACGAGTCGCACACGATACGCGCCTTTGCCCAACGGCGTCGCGCTCGCTTCCATCAATTCGAGTTTCGGCGAGATGAGCAAATGCCAAATCGCCCAATCAGAAAACGGCGCGATTTCTTTTTCGAGAAATTCGACCGGCGGATTGCGAAACGCGTACAACTGATTCCAGCCACCCAACTCGACCTTGCCGAGTTGTGGATGCTCGTACGCGTACCAATCAATGTAACCCTTGCCGCCGAGTTTTTCATCGCTCCACTTGAGCATCATCAAATCGTGTTCAAACGGATGTTCGCGATACCAATCAATGAACTTGTACTCTTTGATGCCGGCTTGTCTCTGCGGACTCCAAATTTCCACCGTCCAACCGAACGCGCCGATGTGTTCGTAAAGCCAATCATCGAATGCGCCGGTGATGATTTCTTTGGGGTGATAACGAAAATCGTGATAGATCGAAATGTTGGGATAGCCGCTCAGGTCGGTGCCCTTTTGTCCGATTTTCTGATACGTCCACAAATCTTCCGCCGGCATCGCCTCGTCGTTCTTGGTGCTGTACGGGCGCAGAATCACGCCGCTGTACGTGTGGAACGAAATGCCGCCGGTGATGTTGGGATGGCTCGCGATGAATTGCACGACCGCACGCACTTCGGGTTCCGAAGTGGGGTACGGACCCGCGCCGGCTTGCTCGCCCTCTTGTCGCCATTCGGATGGAAAATTGCGATTCAGGTCGAGGCGTTCTTTTTTCGGTTGCGGTTTGATGGTGACGCCATCATAATCTTCGAGGTGACCTTCGGGCAAGAGCCGATAGTACGCGCCGCCGGTTTCGGTTGGATCGCGACGCACCATCAAGCGTGGTTCGTCCGGCGAAATTTTCCACGCCCCGTTCGGGTCGGGCACGCGCATCATCAACATCCGACCGTCGCCGTCCATGTCTTCTTGCACGAGTCCGCCGATGGGTTCTTCGTCGTACGGGTACGGGCGCACACTCGACCGGATGATTTTCGGTTTGTCGGCGAGCGCGAGTTCCGCGCCATCGGGATTGAAACGCGGGCAAATGTAAAACACGCGCGTGTCGAGGACGCGCGTCGCGTCCGGCTTTTTCCCGTACTCGTTGACGAGTTTGTTGATGAGATACAAGCACGCGGACGACGGCGAAATTTCGCTGGCGTGAATGTTGCCATCCACCCAGAACGCCGGTTTGTCTTTCGCATCGCCGGTCGCCGTGTTCGTCAGCGTAGCGACCCAGATGTCGCGTCCCTCATAGCTCTTGCCGATGCTGGCGAGTTGCACGAGCTTGGGAAATTCTTTGGCAAACGCTTTGAGAATCCGCGTCAGTTCAGCGTAACGATAATACTTGTCGAATCGAACATCGGGCATGTTGTCTCCTTGAGACGACGAACGACGGATGACCAATGCAAAATTCGTCCGTCGTCGGTCTTCCGTCATCCGTCATTTTTGCTTTGTCGTACAATTTCTTGAATTTGTTTGAGGTGATCAGTATCATGTTTCAATCCCAGGATGAAACGCGCGAGCGCATTGCGCGGTTCGCTCTGGGGCGAGTACTGGTAGGTGTTTTGCAAATCCGGTTCGTCGGGCCACGCATCGAGCAATGCCAATCGCATCCGCCGGCTTGCCTCGAGCCGGGCGCGGCATTGCGCGATGGTCGTCACGGTTTGCCAAGACACTTCGACGCGCGAACGTCCGCCGCGAAACGGCACACCGCGCGCAAGTTCGCACGCGATGGCGGCGGCTTCTTCCGATGAAGCCGTCGCATGAACAATCACATGACCCAGCGTCCAAGCGATGTTCAATTCCTCTTCGGTCTGCGCGAATTGGTCGTGCGCGTTCGGGTCGGTGGGTTGAAAAGTGACATCGGCATCGTCACAAGGTTTGATGAGCGCGAGTTGCGCGTCAATCATCTCGTTCGTAAATCGTCGCAAATCGTTCACATTGAATTGCGCGGCGAATTGCATCAGTGTGAGTTGTCCAGAGTACAGTGGTGTCAGGTCGAGCATTGTCGTCTCCGAAGATGGTTGGGATACAAGTTTCAGTTTAGCATAACCTAGAACCTGAAACCTTAAACATTCAACTTGGCTTTCAGCCATTCCTTACTTGCCGGCAAATTATAGCACCGCACACCGGTCGCATTGTAAATTGCGTTGACGATGGCAGGCGCGGTCGGGATGGACGCGAGTTCGCCGACGCCCTTTGCGCCGTACGGTCCATGTCGCGTTTCGTCTTCGACGAAAAACGCAATCACTTCCGGCGTTTGTTCGACCTTGGGCAAATTCAATTTGTGAAGCGAATCGGTTTGCACGAATCCGTCTTTCATCACAAAATTTTCTTGGAGCGCCATACCCAGCCCCATCGAAACACTGCCCTCGATTTGTCCGAGCAGAGCAAGCGGATTCATCACGCGACCCACATCACACGCGGCAATCACTTTTAA
>CAZPIR010000533.1:0-2998 GCA_964586085.1 uncultured Anaerolineaceae bacterium
TTTGGTGCTATACCCGACCAGCACGTTACCAAAACGGACCAGGGAATACATCGCTTGCGCAAACGCAAACACCAAGATGGGCGACAAGAAAACCAAGACCGCTGTCCCCGCTTGGCGCAACCGATTTGAACGCGCAACAACTGACGGCTCAACGCGCCACATGATGTACAGAATGTAGAAAAGTAAAAACGGAATGACGATGGCATGAATGAATTTGGAAAAAGCCAAATACCCGGCGGCGAGTCCCGCTACCAACAACCAACGCGCCGCACGAGTCTTGTCAAATTGAAACACGGCACCAAGCGTAATCAACAACGTCAGCGAAAGCAATGGCTCGCGCGCATAGCCGCCGGCGTAGGGCAACGCAATCGAAGCCGTACCGTACATGACTGCCAACAGCAACGCGGTACGCGCGCGAAAATCCATCACACGGCTCACTTGGAAAATCGTCACACACGCCAGCGCCGAAAGCAATGGGTTGAGCAATCCAACAATCAACATTTCCAACTGATTCGGGTCGGCAGTTGGAAAATACGTGTAGAGGAATTTGCCAGCGGCATAAAAGGGAATCTCGAGGAGTGTTTGACCTAATTCGTACAGCGAGACGGTGCGTCCTTCGGGGCTGGCAATGTTACGCACCGCGGTTGGGCGAAACGAGACCTGCCCGCGCTCGACGATGCTTTGCGCGACCCGATACTTTTCGATCTCGTCGCCATACGCAATCGCGCCCGACATGAAAAACACATAAAGCGAAAAGTAGAAAAGAAAAATCGCTACCTGCGTCGGTATTCTTTTGAGCCACGCCAAGCAATGCATTGGCAAATTCAACCTATCCTCATTTCAGACTCGCCGAACCAACCTAGCGACCACGCAACGCCAACATATGTCCCATCGTTCGCAAGAGGATGAAAAAATCTAACGCGAGCGATTGATGTTTGATATAGTACAAATCGTACTCGAGGCGAATGCGCGCATCATCAACGCTGTCAATGTAATCGTAATTGACGACCGCCCAGCCCGCCATGCCGGGCTTGACTGCATTGCGCAAACGGTGGAACGGAATCACGGCGTCCAACTCGGCAAGGTGTTCAGGACGTTCGGGACGCGGACCGACCGCACTCATATCCCCCTTGAGCACATTGAGCAGTTGCGGCATTTCGTCGAGCCGCATTTTGCGGAGCCAGCGCCCGACGCGTGTGATGCGCGGGTCGTTCGTTTGCGCGCGTTGCGCGTGACCATTTGCTTCGGCATCTGTCACCATCGTTCGCAATTTGAGCAATTGAAACACCTTGCCGCCCTTGCCCACACGCTCTTGCGTGTAAAAAATCGGTCCGCGCGAATCGAGCCAGATGGCCAGCATGACCATCGGCGCAAATGGCAACAACAAGGTCAAACCCATCAACGCACCGGTGATGTCGAAAATTCGTTTGGCAACCGGGTACAGTCCACCAGCTTCTTTTGATTCGAGCGGCAATGCCACGTTCCAGTTATCGCCAATGTGCTCAATGGGAATTTTGCCGGTAAGCTGTTCATACAACACCGGCATCAAGGTGATTTGCACGCCTTGCTCTTTGCAATCCATCAACGCTTGAAACAAACCGGTCGTCAAATTATGCGAAACAGCGAGAATCACTTCGATCACTTGGTGTTCTTGCACAAGACGTATCAAATCGCGCGCCGTGCCCAACGTCTCTTTGGAAGAATCATCGTCCACAAAACCGATCACACGATAATGCCCCGGTGCGTACTGCTGAATCGCTTGGGCAATCGTTTGCCCCGCCCAGCCCGCGCCGATGATAATGACCTTGCGTCCGAACGCCGGGCGCTGGATAAAATATCCATAGAGCGCGCGCCACAACGTAATCAGCAAAAAACCGATCGCTCCTTGATAGCCGACGATGCCGCGCGGCATATATTCGGGCGCATAGGAAAAAAAGTAGACCAAGAGATAGACGACGATCACTAACGCAACCGAGCGCAATAACGCCGCCGCCGCCACGGTCAGGTTGTTTACGCGGCGCGGGTCGTAGAATCCATTCACCCACGCCGACAGTACCCACAACCCGGACAAAAAGATGTACCAACCAGGATAGCGCGCGAGGTAATTGAAATCAAAAATCCAGCCGGCGCGAAACGCCATAATCCAGAATGCCAAAAACGTCGCCAGGTTGATCAAGATCAAATCAACGACGATCAGTAAAACTTTGTGTTCGTTCAAACGAAGCGAAATTGACATCTCGGAATTTTGGATTGGCGATTTGCTATCGGCAATTCGCCATCTGCACTTTACGGTTTTTTGCTACCGGCGAATTTATCTGCGCGGACAGCATTCGCCGCAAGCGCCGTCGCGAGTTTCAACAGCATGACAAGATAATAAAACCAGTTGAACAGAAAAAAATATCGGCGCGCCAAATTTTTGCGATAATAACGAAAATACGATTTGTGCCACTCGATAATCGAGCGATACGGTTCGACGCGCGAACCGCCCTGCCCGCCGTAGTGAATGATCTGCGCCTGATGAAAATAGTACACCTGCCAACCGACTTGATGCGCACGAAAACACAAATCCGTGTCTTCTTGGTACGCAAAAAAACGCTCGTCGAGCAAACCGATCTGATCCAGCACCGCGCGGCGAATCAGCATACACGACCCAGACACGGCGTCCGCCGGATACGTTTCGTCTGCCGGCATATATGTCATCAAGTACCGCCCGAACAAACGACTGTGCGGATAACGTGTCGCCAATCCGGAAAAATAGCAGAACAAATCCCAGGGTGTCGCATAACTGCGGCGACATTGTTTTTGCAACGTGCCATCGCGGTTCAACACCTGGGGACTGACAATCCCGATCTCTGGGTGGGCGTCCGCAAACTCGACCAAGCAATCAAACGCCTCGGGCAGAATCAACGTGTCGTTATTCAGCAACAGCACGTATCGTCCAACACTGACACGGATCGCTTGATTGCTTGCGCGCGTAAACCCGGCATTCTCCGCATTC
>CAZPIR010000534.1:0-2994 GCA_964586085.1 uncultured Anaerolineaceae bacterium
CTTCATCGTCGAGACAGCTTGCTCGTCGGTCACGGTCGCCGGGTTCTTGGCAATCCACGCCAGTTCTGCCGCCGTAAGCGGAATTTTGCGCTTGTTGATTTCATCGCGCAACGCTTTTAAATTTTCCGGCGCGCAATACAAATCCAGCGTACTGCCGTCCACTTTGTAATCTTCGGCGCCGGCATCAATCAATTCGAGCGCCAGGTCATCCGGGTTCTGGACATTTTCAAGCGTAATCACACCGCGTTTTTCAAACATCCATGCGACCGCGTTCGCCGTCGCGAGGTTGCCGCCGCCGCGTGTGAACATGTGTCGCACTTCGGATGCCGCGCGATTGCGATTGTCGGTCAGAATTTGCACAAGCAACGCTGTGCCGCCCGGTCCGTACCCTTCGTACATCACATCGTCGAGTTGTCCGCCTTCCGCCAACTCGCCGGTGCCGCGCTTGATCGCGCGATCGACATTTTCTTTCGGCATGTTCGACGCACGCGCCTTGTCAACCGCGAGACGCAACGTAAAATTGGCGTTCGGGTCTCCGCCGCCCTCGCGCGCGGCGAGTGTAATCTCACGTCCCAGTCGAGTAAAAATAGCGCCTTTTTTAACATCGGCGACGCCCTTTTTCCGTTTGATCTGTGACCATTTAGAATGTCCAGACATTGCGATCCTCCAATGAATCGATTCCTGAGCATTATACCACGTGATTTTAAAATTCAAAAATAGAGTGGGGCATTTTATGAGACGCCCCTCCGAAAATCACAAATTGATGTGGCGCGTTTTGACCCGCAGTTTTTCCGCTTCGATAATTCCTTGAATCGCACGCGCGGTTTCATCGAGCGCATCATCTTCGTTCACCACCGCATAGTCAAACTTGGTCACTTCGCTCATTTCGAGACGCGCCGCGTGCAAACGAATTTGCAGATATTCTTCCGGCTCCATGCGTCGCGCACGCAAGCGCTTTTCCAATGCTTGTATCGAAGGCGGCAAGAGGATGATAAAAATCGCGTCGGGCACAATCTTGCGCATCGTCGCCGCGCCCTGCACGTCAATCCGCATGATCGTGTCTTGTCCGCGCGCAAGCGCATCGCGCACCTGGCTTTTCGAATTGCCGTAATCGAATCCGTACACGACCGCGCGTTCGAGAATGTCGCCCTGCGTTTCCATCTCGGCGAATTTTTCTTTCGTCACGAAATTGTAATCCACGCCATCCACTTCGTTTTCACGACGCGGGCGCGTGGTGCAGGTCACGACAAAATGAAACGGGCATTTCATTTCCATCATGCGTTTGAGCGCGGCGTCCTTGCCCACGCCCGACGGTCCTGACACGATAATCAAAAGTGGTTTGGGTTGTGGAATGGGAATGTCCGGATCAGCCATTCGATTTCCTCTTTTGCTTGGGTGCGCCAAGACGCACAATTTTTTCGGCGCGACCCAGCCCCTTGGTAACGTTTGCCGAGTCCACGATTGCCGGCGCGTTGGCAACAACGAGTTTATAATTTACATCGCGATGCGCGGTCACGATGACAGCCACATCGCACGCGCGCAATGTTTGGCGTGTGAGGCGCACCGATTCGAGCGTCGTGGATTCGCGGTGAAACACATCATCGCCCACGTGAAACCTGGGCACGAACGGATCGTGATACGAAACATTCGCGCCACGTTCGAGCAAGAGTTCGATCACACGCTCTGCCGGCGAATTGCGCGCAACGTTCACATTCGATTTGAACGCGACACCGAGCACAAGCACCTCGGCATTTTTCAAGGTCTTGCCCTGATCGCTCAACACATCGCTCGCCAATTTGACGACGTGGTACGGCATGCCCGCGTTAATGTCCGCCGCGAGTTCGATAAAGCGTGTAAAGAAATCATACTCGCGCGCTTTCCACGAAAGATAGTACGGGTCAACCGGGATGCAGTGTCCGCCGACGCCCGCGCCCGGATAAAACGGCATGTAGCCGAACGGCTTGGTCTTCGCCGCATCAATCACTTCCCAGATGTCAATGTTCATGCGCTCGCTGAGATGCGCGAGTTCGTTGACGAGCGCGATGTTGACCGAGCGATAAATATTTTCGAGCAGTTTCGCCATCTCTGCCGCGCGTGGCGACGAAACCACATGCACCGCCGGCGTGAGATGCACAAGCAATTTTTTCGCCAACTCGGTGCATCGCGGCGTCAAGCCACCCAGCACTTTCGGCGTGTTCTTGACGTTCCAGCCCGCGCTACTCGTCGCGCCGGGATCAATCCGCTCCGGCGAAAACGCAAGATGAAAATCCTTGCCGGCTTTTAATCCGCTCGTTTCCAAAATCGGTTGGCACACTTCTTCCGTCGTTCCCGGATACGTCGTGCTTTGCAAGATCACCAGTTGCCCGCGTTGCAATCGCGGCGCAATGCCTTCGGTCGCCAAAATCACTGGTTTGAGGTCGGGCGCTTTCATTTTGTCGAACGGCGTCGGCACGCAAATAAATATCACGTCCGCATCGCGCAGTAAATCGTAATCGTTCGTCGCGGCAAATTTTTTCTGCCCGATCACTTGAAGCAAATCATCCGTCGGCACATCGGGAATGTAACTCACGCCTTTTTGGAGCGTGGCGATCTTGCGCGCGTCCACATCAATGCCAACAACCGGAAACCCTTCGCGCGCGAACTGCACCGCGAGCGGCAAGCCGACATAACCCAGACCAATCACCGCAACATGCGCGGTTCGCTTTTCGATTTTCGTTTCGAGGTTCAACGAGGCCTCCACTACACAATCAATTTCTTTTCGAGCCAGACGAACGCGCTCAAAGCAACTATCGCCAGTACAATCGCAATTGTGTACGCTTGGTTCGCGTTCGCCTGCGAAATCACGATAGCGAGCAGACCCAGGATCGCGGCGATGACATAACACGCCAACACCGCGCCACGCGTCGTCAACCCAAATTTCACGAGCCGATGCGACAGATGATCCTTGCCGCCTACATAAAACGGCACACGTCGGCGCGTGCGCGACAAGGTGAT
>CAZPIR010000535.1:0-2971 GCA_964586085.1 uncultured Anaerolineaceae bacterium
GCGAGACGAACGTCGCGTGCGGCATGGCGTACACGTTCGGTCTGCGCGCGGCGGTGATTACCGCGCTCGTGGACGATGACCTGGGAAAAAATATTCGCAATCAACTGCGCGAGTCCGGCGTGGACACGTCGAAAATTATTTGGTTCAACACCAAGAACGATGGCTCGCGCTTCTCGACCGATTCCAAGGGCACGCTAATGAACGGTATCAATTTCACGTTCATCGGCAAGGGCGTGATTCCCTCGGACACGTTGTACTATCGTGCGCACACGCCGGTGCGTGAACTCCGCGAAGGCGATGTGGACTGGGACGCCTTGTTCGGCAAAGAAGGTGTGCGCGTGTTCAGCACGGGCGGCATCTACACCTTGATTTCGCCCACGTCATCCGGGCTTGCAATTCAGGGTGTGCAAAAAGCGAACGAGTATGGCACGTTTGTCGCCGCCGATTTGAATTATCGTTCCAAGGTCGAGCCGAGCAAACAACGCGCGCGCGAGATCAATCAAAAGATCACGCCATACCTGGGTTTCCTCGTCGGCAACGACAGCGATTTGCACGACGCGCTTGGCTACGAAACCAAGGTCAGCGGCGAAGCGCCATACCAGGAATGGATTTTGGCGTATCAAGAAACCGTGCGCAAGGTCGCAAAGGATTTTCCGAACTTGTCACTCATCGGTACGCAGTGGCGCGGCGCAACGAATGCAGACATGGTTTCGTGGGGCGCGGTGCTGTACGATGTCGCCGCGGACAAAATGTACCAAGCCGTTCTGCGCGAGGACGTGCCGATTGCGGACCGCACCGGTGGCGGCGATTCGTTCGCGTCGGGTGTGATCTCGGCGTTGCTCAAGGGCAAGGATTTGGAAACGGCAGTGCAGTGGGGCGCGGCGCATGGCATTCTCGTGCAAGAGACGCCGGGCGATACGACCTTGATCGAACAGAAACTCGTCGAAGCTGAAGTGAAACGCGCATCGTCGAAAGGTGGCGTGCGCGCAACGCGGTAGAATAAATGTTGCTTGATCTGGACCTGTCAGGTTTCCGCTGAAGGCGAACCTGACAGGTCTTGTTGTATACTGCGCGAAAATTTCAAGGAGGCGGAGTGAAAGTTTTGTTCATCGGCGGGACGGGCGTGATTAGTTCGGCGTGTGCACGTCTTGCACTCGAACGCGGCATCGAGTTGTTCCTGCTCACGCGCGGCGAATCGGCGCGAGCGATCCCAGATGGCGCGCACCTTTTGCGCGGCGACATTCGCAACGTTGAGCAAGCGCCTAGTGTGCTTGCGACGCACCAATTCGACGCGGTGGTGGATTGGATTGCGTTTACACCGGAACACGTGCAAGCCGACCTTGAATTATTTCGCGGACGCACCGCGCAGTACGTTTTCATCAGTTCGGCGTCAGTCTATCAAACGCCGCCGGCAAGTTTGCCGGTCACTGAATCCACGCCGCTCGATAATCCATTCTGGGATTATGCGCGTGCGAAAATGGCGGGCGAACAATTGCTACAGCAGGCGTACCGCGACGAAAAATTTCCGATCACGATTGTGCGACCCGCGCACACATACGACGCGACGATGATTCCCATGTACGGGCGATACACGAACATTCATCGCATGCGCGCGGGCAAAGAAGTGATTGTGCATGGTGATGGCACATCGTTGTGGACGCTGACGCATCATCGCGATTTTGCGAAAGGCTTGGTCGGTTTGCTCGGTAACTCGCACGCGCTTGGCGATGCCTTCCACATCACGTCCGACGAAATCCTGACCTGGAATCAGATCTGCGAAATTCTCGCGCGCGCGGCGGGCGTCGAACCGCGCATTGTGCACGTGCCATCCGAGGTGCTTGCCGCGTACGATGCGCGTTGGGGTGCGAGTATGCTCGGTGACAAAGCGCACAGCATGATTTTCGATAACACGAAAATCAAACGGGTTGTCCCCGATTTCGTCGCGACGATTCCGTTTTCGATTGGCGCGCGTGAAATGCTCGCGTGGTTCGATACCGACCCGGCGCGACAGGTGGTGGATGAGCAACTCGATCAATTGATGGATCGTATCATCGTCGCACAAAAATCGGCATTGCCGAAATAGAATCGGGGCGACCACCTGGGTCGCCCCGATTCTATTTTGTCCAGTCCATCACGCGTTCGTTCTCGTAATCGAATGTGATGGGTATGAGGTCGGTGACATTTTTCAAAACCTGACGCACATTCGCGCCGTTCGCATCACTTACGAAAAATTCCCACTTGCCGTTGCGATTCGACAGGAACATGACCTGCTTGCCATCCGGCGACCAGGTCGGCGCAACGCTGTCCACGACCTTGTTGTAAAACGTGTAGAGAATGTCATCCTGTTTTGTAACCGCTGTTGCATTGCCGCCGTCAGCGTTGACCAGGTTCACTTCCCAGCGGTCGTGCGCTTTTTGTGCGTACACAATGCGCGAATTATCCGGACTCGTCTCTGCCGATTGAATCGCGGGCATGTGTAAAATCGGGCGAATGACATTCGCTTGCGTGTCATAGTACGAACCTTGCGGACCCAGGACGAGCGACGCCGAACCGCTGATGATGCTCGTCGTCATAATGCCAATGTTCGGGTCGGCATAGTTGAGCGTTACGCTGTCGCCTTCCCAACTCGGCGCGTAACACAATGCCGAGCATTGCGGCTCGGTGAAAACGGTCTTGGTTTCGCCATTCACCGACTTGTTCAACTCGACCACACCCAGTTTCCATTTCGGGTCGCGCTCGTTCGTCGTCTTGTCTTGCACGAACACAATGAACTTGCCATCCGCGCTCCACTTGGGTGAGCGAATGCGTTGCGCGCCGTACACGAGTTGCTCATTCGAGCCATCCGTGTTTGCGATGTACAATCCTGGGAACGCGCCGCCCCAGCGCGCGAATGTGATGCGCGTGCCATCCGGCGACCACGATGGATCAATTCCGTGTGTGACGAGCGTGAGATTTGAGCCATCGCCGTTCA
>CAZPIR010000536.1:0-2951 GCA_964586085.1 uncultured Anaerolineaceae bacterium
CGAATGTCCGGCAAAAAGCCAATGTCGAGCATCCGGTCCGCTTCGTCGAGCACGAGAATCTGCAAAAAAGTAAAGATGACATTCTTGCGTTCGAGGTGGTCAATCAAGCGACCGGGGGTCGCGATCACAATATCGGCACCGCGGCGCAACGAAGCAACTTGGTTGCCCATTGGCACGCCGCCATAAATTGAAACGACACGCAGGTCAGTTCGAGCACTCAACGCGTGCGCTTGTTCTGCGACCTGAACCACCAGTTCGCGGGTCGGGACGAGAATCAAGGCGCGCGGGTTGCGCTGACGAACCTCACCGGCGAGCAAACGATGCAACATCGGAAGCAGGTACGCGGCGGTTTTGCCAGTACCTGTCTCCGCCGAACCCAAAACATCTTGACCGGTCAGCGCGGCGGGAATCGTCGCAACTTGAATCGGCGTGGGCTGGCTAAAGCCCAATTTCCGCACGCCTTGTTGCAAGCGCGGGTCAAGCAAAAAACTACTAAAACTCATCAAACTCCTATGCGGTGAAAGTATGCCGAGGTGAACAACCGCGAGGGACACATCGGTCGCAAAGTGTTACGGCATTCTTTCTAATCACGCACAGTACTCTTTGCGAGCGTTAGGGGATCTTGAGAGGTATAAAAAAAGCCGCCTAGCCACAAGACCAGACGGGTTTATCAACCGAATCTACTTGTCTCTAACGTGCAACAATATATCACACATTTCCTAGTTCGTCAAGCAGGATTTTTTCACAATGGGTCATCCTGGATACATCGCACGTTGGGCACTCGCTAAATCAGCGGCAATTACACCCCAATCCACCAGTACTAAATCATTGTCTCCGGCACATCCGGTTGTCCGAAAAGCATCGTTCAAAATCACAAGAATATAAACCGGCATTGGAAATTCGACAAGTGGAAAAAGTGAATATCCTTCCAATCTCGATGCAATCACCAATTCGCGAATTCTACCCTTGACACCCGTCTTCTGAAAAACGTTTCCTGGCAAATGTGGTGAGATTGCAACATGCGTCAAATCATCACGATCATACGAACTCAAGCGCCCAATTGACAGCCAACCCCAAATTCATAATCGCACACCCAAATCAAAAATTACTATCCCCCCTTGCTATCAAGTTTGAAATTGCTATAATGGCGACGTGAAGAATCTAGCGGTCGTCGCGATCATGCTGTTGTGTGTCGCGATCATCACCAACACACGCGCAACGCCAACACTTGCGCAATCAATCACGCCGACGACGCCCACACGTTCGCTTGCCGGCACACCGACATTGACGCCAAGCCGTTCCCTGACCGCCCCTTTGACCATTTCGGCGACAAGCACGATTACGGCAACGCGGCGCGTGACGACTACCGCAACAATCACGCCAACGATAACCTTGACCGCAACAGCGACGTTGACGCCAACTCAAACGAATGTGCCACCGTCGCCGCTACCGACGGCGCGTTATCCGCTCTCACTCGATGCGCGTGTGCTCGCAATTGACACATTGCGGGCATACAATTATCGCGGCGGACAAATCAGGGTCACCCAGGTGCTTTCGAACGATGAAGCATTCCAGCGTGTCCTGTTCGAGTATCCCTCGGATAACTTGCGAATTACCGGGATGATGAACATTCCGCGTGGCGCGGGACCCTTCCCAGTCGTAATTTTGAATCACGGTTATTTCAAACCGAGCGAGTATAAAACCGGCGATGGCACGCTTCGCGCGGCAGATAATTTTGCACGACGCGGCTATCTAACTCTGGCATCCGATTATCGTTGTTATGCTGGGTCACAATGCGGAGCCAATCCGTTGTACGTCGGTTACACGATGGATGTGCTGAGTTTGATTAGTGCCCTACCCTCGTTGCCGTACGCAGACACAACCCGTATTGGTATTTGGGGACACAGCATGGGCGGGCAAATCACTTTGCGTGCGCTTGCGCTTGGCGCGCCGGTCAAGGTTGCGTCGCTGTACGGCGCATTGACCGGCGACGACGAGGTGCATTATTGCTGGCTTTACGGATGCAAGACGCCGCTCGTCACGCCGGCACCGCGCACTTCACAATCGTTTCAACAATTATTGCCGGACTCGCTCGAAGGCATTCCGACAACAACGGCTACAAGCGCAAATGCGCGTCTGCACGAAATTTTTCTGCGCTCATCGCCCAGCCGATATTTGCAGTACGTGAACGTAGCGACGATTATTCATCACGGCGAGAGCGATGAGATTGTGCCACTTGCATGGTCGGTGGATTTATCGAAATCGTTGAATGCACTGGGCAAGCCGGTCGAGTTGTACACTTATCCCGGCGCAGGGCACGTGTTTGCTGGCTGGGATTGGCAGTTGTTCATGACGCGCACGCTCGCGTTTTTTGACGAGCAACTCAAGCCGCGCGAAACGCCGATTACGATCGAGCGACGCGTGTTGCGACAGGAACGCATTGCATTAGAAGCAAGTTATTAAGATACGGGGGTTGACATGGCTGAAGAACGCATCGCAATTATCACCGGCAGTGGTAAAGGCATCGGACGCGGAATTGCTAAACGATTGGCGGAAGAAGGAATTACCGTCGTCGTAAATTATCAAAAGGATAGCGCGGCGGCGCAAGAAACGCTCGCGCTCGTGCAGGCACATGCACCGCGTTCGATGGCAATCCAAGCCGATGTCGCGACGCCGGAAGGCGCGCAAGCATTGATAGATCAAACCATTGCCGCGTTTGGTCGGATTGATATTCTGGTGAACAACGCCGGCCCGTTTCTAGTCAAGTCCATCTGGGACACCGAAGTGGACGAGTGGCGGCGTGTGATTGACGGCAACTTGTCGGCGACATTTTATTGCATGAAGTACACCTTGCCCAAGATGCGCGACCAAAAAGCCGGGCACATTGTGAACCTGGGTTCGCTCAACGCGGAAACTGTCCGCGGCGCGCCAACGACGATTGCGTACAACGC
>CAZPIR010000537.1:0-1837 GCA_964586085.1 uncultured Anaerolineaceae bacterium
GCTTCGCGCACAAAGCGCGCGGCGTACTCGGCAATCAACATCTGATCCGGCGATTTCGTGATCTGGGTCGTGCCCGAAACAATTTTCGCTGGGTCGCCAACCTGATCCACAACGACGACTTGATCCACGTAATTGCCTTGGATGTGCCAGGGCACGCACGGAAACGGCACGAGCGTGTCGGTCACCGCGATAACGTGATCGGCGTAGTGTGAATCGGCGAGTGCAAAGCCAAGCGGACCACACGCGGCGCGTCCGCCGACGCCAGAACAATTGCCGAACGCATCGGCGGCCGGCGCGGCGATGATCGCAATGTCTACGTGCGCATCGCCATCCTGGATCGCGCGATAACGTCCGCCGTGCGAACGCAAAACGCCGGTGCCGCGCATCTTGCCGAGCGAGGCGTACCGACCAATCGGTCCGTTCAAACTGCCCTCGATGTGATGAATCAAGCCGCTGTCGAGATGCGCGATCAAAGGTTCCTGGGATGGGAACACGGCGGTCGGAAACCAAACCAGGTCGCGCACGCCGAGTTCTTGCGCGGCGGCGAAAACCTGGGGCATCAACAAATCGCCATCGCGAAAATGATGATGCGATGAAATCGTCATGCCATCGCGCAACCCGGCGCGACGCAATGCTTCGATTAAACTCGGCGCGACCTTGTTGCCGTTCGCCGGATATTGCGCGCACGAACGAATCGGCGGCGCGGCTTTGCGACCCTGCGGAATAAATTTGCCGACACCTTGATATGGCACCGCCTCGCGACCATTGACCTGGGTCGGCACCATTCGACCGACGGCGTTTTCGATTTGCTGTGTCATTTACAATCCTCAAGAATGGGACGCAGATTGCCGCAGACGAACGCAGATTTTATTTTTTATCTGCGTTCGTCTGCATTTGTCCGCGTCCAATTTATTCAACGTCTCGCACACGCGGTTCCCATTCGGCAGGCAAACATTCCATTGCACGCGCAATGCGAATCGTGCGATACGCGCGTTCGACAATCGGCGCGTCAATCATCTTGTTGTTCAACGCGATGACACCCAGTCCCAACACGCGCGCCTGCTTGATTGCAATCGCAATGCGACACGCGTTTTCGATTTCATCCGGTGTCGGCGCGAATGCCGCGTGCGCGACCGGCACTTGACGTGGATGCAAACAACCGATGCCCTCGAAGCCCATCGCGCGCGCATCGGCGATGAACGCGCGCAAACCGGCTTCGTTCGCCACATCCGTGAACACGGACGCGAGCGGCGTGATACGGGCGGCGCGCGCCGCGTTCACGATTTGACTGCGCGCCCACAAACTCTCGCGTCCCTCGGCGGTGCATTCTGCGCCAATGTCCTTGGCGTAATCTTCGAGACCCAGACCCAGGGCGACGATACGCGGCGATGCGCTCGCAATCTCGAACGCGTTCAACACGCCGCGCGCGCTTTCGATGATGGGAATGAGGAAATTTTCTTGGCCGCTCTCAACAATGAGTTGGTCGAGTGTGCGAATCTCGTCTGCCTTTTCAACTTTGGGAATGAAAAATGTGTGGACACCGTGTGCAATGAGCGCGCGCGCATCATCGAGTCCGCGCGGTAGTTGATTGATGCGCACCATTTTTTCCGCGCCGTAAAAATTCACCGCGCGCAAGGTATTGCGCCACGCCTGGCGCGGTCACCACGCCGTGCACTCCGCCTCCCTCTACCTCATCGACGCGCAAGCCCAGTTCGGCGCCGCCGTCGACGCCTGCCTCCTCCTCGCTCACCTGGGTCAGGCGGGCAAGACCGAGGCCAACATCTTCCTCTCCCTGCACGCCTCCGCCCCCGTCAAAAAAATCGGTTTGGCCGGAGCC
>CAZPIR010000537.1:1847-2951 GCA_964586085.1 uncultured Anaerolineaceae bacterium
GCAAGGTATTGCGTGCGAGAACTTGCTCCGTGTCTTTTTCGTCCGGCGAAACCGCGTCTTCAAGGTCGAGAATGATGGCGTCGGGCTTGTGCAAACCGGCATTCACAAAAAATTTCGGCGTGTTGCCCGGCAAGTACAGGCGCGTGCGGCGCAAGCGCGTGCGCGCAATCGAGTACTGCGCGGTTGAGTTGATGTCAGGCAAACACGCGCGCGAATTGTCCGGGCGCAATCGTTTCACCGCGGCTTCGATGCGTGCCATCATCGTGAACGGCAACGCGCCGCTGTCCTCCATCGTCACCGACAAATCGGATGCATCGAGCGTAGCGAGCGTTGCGACAATCGTCGCGCGAATCGCGTCGCTGTACAAGGCTTCGACCTTGCTTTTGATTTGAATTTTCGACGCGTCTGATTTTTCAACGAGCACCCAACAATCGGAGCGTGCATCTGCGCCGCGTTGACCGGCACTGGCTGTCGTGTCCATCACCACCACGTTTAGCCACAGGAGACACCGAGTCCACACAGAAAAAAATAAAAATCTCTGTGCCCTCTGTGTCTCTGTGGTGTAAATTATTTTATCTGCTCAACAAGTTTTTCGGCGACTTGTTCGATGTTCATTCCCGCGACGAAACCGATACATTTGCCCGGCGCGACCTGGGCACGCGCGAGCCATTCGCCCGGAATTACATCGCGTCCGCCGTACGCGCCGGAGAGCGAGCCCACAATCGCGCCAATCGTGTCTGCATCGCGACCCAGACTCACGCCCGCCGGAATCGCGCGTTTCAATTCGCCGCGTGTCGCGAGGAACGCGCCGAACGCGAGCGGTACGGCTTCGGTCACAAGGTCAGCCCAGTGCCACCACGACACGACTAACTCGTCGCTCAATTTCGCGAGCGCGGCATCAAGGTCGTCCGGTAAATCCTGGGTCACGCGCGCGGCACGTTGCAATGCGCGAAACGTCCACGAATTTTCCGGCACGTGATCGAGTGCCGCGCGCAACATTTCCTCCGGCGATGCGCCGACCATCGCAACGGCAATCGCAGACGCAACGGCTTGCGCGGCAAAAATTCCATCGCGTCCGTTCGACACACTGCCAAGCGTTGTCGC
>CAZPIR010000538.1:0-2947 GCA_964586085.1 uncultured Anaerolineaceae bacterium
CGATGCACGACACAGCAACGACACTCGCGCAGATGGAAAGGTTCATGCACGAGATCGCGCCGGAATTCAAATAGAATTGGACGCGGGCAAACACAGATGAAAGCAGAAAAAATCAGTGCTCGTCTGCGGCAATCCGCGTCCCAATTTTTGTGAGGCAAGATGGGAACAGTTTTAATTAAAAACGGTCGTATCATCACGGCGACGGACGATTACCTCGCCGATATTTTTGTGGACGGCGACAAGATTAAATTGATTGGCGCGAATTTGAATATTCAGGCTGACCGCGTGATGGACGCGACCGGCAAATATGTGATTCCCGGCGGCGTGGATTGTCACACGCACATGGATTTGCCGGTCGGTTCGGTTTCATCATCGGACGATTTTGAAACCGGCACGATTGCGGCGGCACACGGCGGCACAACGACGATCATTGATTTTGCGACGCAGGCGCGCGACGGCTCGATGCACGCCGCGCTCGACGAGTGGCTCGCCAAAGCACAAGGCAATGCCGTAATTGATTACGGAATGCACATGATCATCACGAATTTACCGGATACTCTTTTGCCGGAGATGGACACACTCGTGCGCGAAGGCGTGACCTCGTTCAAAATGTTCACTGCGTACCCGGATCGTTTGCTCCTCGACGATGGCACGATTTTCAAAGCGATGCAACGCGCCGGCAAGAACGGCGGTTTCGTGATGATGCACGCCGAGAACGGGAGCGTGATTGATTACCTCGCGCAAAAATTTGTGGACGAGGGCAAAACCACGCCGAACTATCATCCGCTCTCGCGCCCACATCAAACCGAAGCCGACGCGACGCATCGCGTGATTTTGTTGTCCGAACTTGCGGACGTGCCGGTCTACATCGTCCACGTGTCATCGCACATGGCGATGGAAGAAATTCGCGCGGCGCGTGATCGCGGCTTGCCGGCATTCGGCGAAACGTGTCCGCAGTACTTGTGGCTCGCGTACGAAGATTATGCGGACGGCAGTTTCGAGGGCGCGAAATTCGTGTGCTCGCCGCCGATTCGTGAACGCGCGAACCAGGAACCGTTGTGGCGCGCGCTCGCGTCCGATGATTTGCAAACCGTCGCAACCGACCACTGTCCATTCTGTTTTCACGAGGGCTACAAGGGCTTGCCCAAACACAAAGAACTGGGGCGCGACAATTTCAAAAAAATTCCCAACGGCGTTCCTGGTGTCGAGAATCGAATGCACCTGGTTTATCAAGGTGGTGTGGTACAACGCGGCTGGAGCATGAATCGGTTCGTCCAAGTCACGAGTACCGCGGCGGCAAAATTGTTTGGCTTGTTCCCGCGCAAGGGTACGCTTGCAGTTGGCAGTGACGCCGACATTGTACTGTGGGACCCGCATCGTCCGTACACAATTCGTGCGGCAACACACTTTATGCGCGTGGATTACAATCCGTACGAAGGCGTGACTGTGAACGGCTCGCCCTCACTCGTCATCGCGCGCGGGCGGGTGATTTTTGAGAATGACAAATTCCTGGGTCGCCAAGGACAAGGCGAGTATCTCAAACGTGGAACGTACGCTGTCTAACGCGTCCAATATAAAACGCCGCCGAAAAAATCGGCGGCGCATTTTTTTGTTTGCTTATCCGCGTAACGCCTTGTTCAACGCATACGCTGAGTTGCGTACCATTTCCAAATCACCGAGACATGAGAGGAACGTCATACCACGCTGTCCCCATTGCTTGACCACTTGCGGGTCACCGAGATGAATGCCGCACGCCACCTTGTGGCGTTTGGTTTCGTCGAGGACACGTTGCACCATCGTTTCGACAATCGCATCGCCGGGATCCACGCCGAGCGACGACGCCAAATCCCAGGGTCCGATCAACACGCCATCCAGACCCGGCGTCGAGAGCAACGAGTCCACGCGCTCGACGGCCGTCCTGGATTCGATCTGAATCATCGCGAGCACATTCTCGTTCGCGTGACGCGTGTACTCCATCAACTTGACCGGCTTGTAATCATTGTTCGCTTTGCCGCCGTAAATTCCGCGCACACCCATCGGCGGATAACGCATCGCGGCAATCGAACGCTCGGCAACCTCGCGCGTTTCGACACGCGGCACGACAATGCCTTGCGCGCCCGCATCAAGCACCGGCGCGATAACATGGTACATGCCATCGGGCACGCGCGCGAGCGGCGTGATGTTTGCCAAACGCGCCGTCTCAAAAATCGCGAGCGCGCTTTTGAGCGAGAACGCGCCGTGCTCCATGTCGAGAATGAAAAAATCCAAGCCCGCGTCCGCGAGGATGACCGGAATCGCCGGGCTGTCGAACTCGGTGATAAAACAACCGCGCACCACTTCGCCCCGCTTTAATTTTGCTCGCACCACATTTTCTTTCATTGGTTTCCCCTTGAGCCGCAAAATCACACAGAAATTTTTCTGCGAATTTCTGCGTACATCTGCGGCAGAAATTAGATTTCGTTTCGGATTTCCCGCAATCGTTTCATTACATTATTTTCGCCGCGCCCAAAATACGTGTGTAGTTGGCGATACTCAGCAAATAATTTTTGGTACGTCGAGTGATTCGCCGCGTTCGGCTTGTGCGTGACGAGTTTCGCCGGAAACATTTGCTTCGCCGCATCATTCAACGAATCGTACCCGCCATTCGCTTTGCCTGCCGCGTACGCGCCGAACATCGCCGCGCCGAGCGCGCTCGTGTGTCCCGACCCGGCTTCCACGAACTCGCGTCCGGTCACATCGGCGTAAATTTGCAAAAGCAATTTGTTCCGCTCCGCGAGTCCGCCGCACGCGACGAGTTCCTTGACCACGACGCCATTCTGCTCGAATGTCTCGACGATGATTTGCGTACCGAACGCCGTCGCCTCGATCAGCGCGCGGAAAATATCCGGCGCGCGCGTGCCGAGCGTCATGCCCACAACCATCCCGCTCAAGTTCGCGTCCACGAGCG
>CAZPIR010000539.1:0-2946 GCA_964586085.1 uncultured Anaerolineaceae bacterium
CATGCCACCGTTTTAGCGAAGGGAAAAAGTTTAGCAAATTATGAGAAGCTCAGTAGTTCTCAATAGTCAGGACATCGTGTGCGGTTTTACCTTAAATTTCTAGTCGGGCAAGTAGTCAAGACATCGTGTGCGATTTCGGCGAAAGGCCGGAAGCAATGGTTGAACCGCCTCCTGCAATCGAAATTGCCGAGTTTTAAGTAAGTGCCACTCGCTGGGTAGCACCCCAGTAAATCGTGGAGTAGCTTTAACAACTTGAAAAAACGTGAATCCATTGGCATACTTACGTCTGAGCGACCAACTCGACGGAGGTCTGTCCAATGGATCCACAGACCGTATTTTGCCCCAACTTGGACTGTCCGGCAAGAGGGCAGACTGGCAAGGGCAACATCCATGTTCATAGTCTTAAAGAGCATCGCTATCTCTGTGATGTCTGCGCCAAGACATTCACCGAAACGAAAGGCACGGTCTTTTATCGCTTGCGCCATGACACCGAGCAGGTTACCCTCGTGCTCGCGCTGTTGGCGCATGGCTGTCCCGTGTGTGCCATTGTGTTTGCCTTTGGGCTAGATGAGCGGACTGTTCGTAATTGGGAACAACGAGCCGGTCATCACAGTGAACAGGTGCATCAGCATTTGGTTCAACAGCCGCGTGACCTGGGTCAGGTGCAAGCCGACGAAATTCGCGTCAAAATGCAAAAGGTAATTGTCTGGTTGGCTATGGCTTTGCAAGTCTCGACCCGCTTATGGCTGGGTGCCACCATCAGCGAGCATCGCGATGCAACGCTGGTCTTCGAGTTGATGCAACGCGTGCGCGCCTGTGCGCGATGTCGTCCCTTGCTTTTCTGCGTAGACGGTTTTCGTGCTTATCTCGGTGCAATTCACACGGTTTTTCGCGAACCGATTCCACCGCGTCCGCTTGGGCGTCCCCAGTTGCGATCCTGGGATGGTATTCACATTGCCCAAGTGGTGAAGCAATATGCCCATGGTCATGTGATCGGTGTCGTGCGACGCCTTGTTCAAGGAACCGAAGCCCAGGTCAATCGACTGGTGCAAACCAGCCAAGGCGACGGAGGGATTAACACAGCGTACATCGAGCGTCTGAATGCGACATTTCGGGCACGCTTGGCCGGTCTGGTGCGGCGCGGGCGCAATCTCGTGCAACAAACCGAAACCCTCCAGGTCGGCGTGTATCTGGTCGGCACGGTTTACAACTTTTGTACGTATCACGAGAGTTTGCGCGTGCCGTTGTATATTGGACGCGCAGGACGAACGCACTGGGTGCCACGTACCCCGGCAATGGCGGCTGGAATTACGGATCATCTTTGGTCGGTGTCTGAATTACTTCGTTACCAAGTGCCACTCGCACGATGGAGTCCGCCCAAGCATCGCGGAAGACCTTCCAACGCGAATCGAAAACTTGTTGAACAATGGTGTTGTTAATGCCCACGATCAAGTGGGGAGCTACCCTGTGTCTCTGTAGTGAATTTGAAATTAGCGATAGGCAAACGACATTATCTGCATTATATCCAAAAACGATCTAGTACGCACTTGTGCGAAATACCGGTTGAAATAATTCCTTGCGATGCGCGCATGCCGAGTCGACGACGCAATGCGCGCAATCCGGTTCGCTCATTTCCGGACAACGCCGCCGCGCGTTAAAGAAAAACCAATCCACCGCGCCGATGCTTTTGCCGGACGCGCGCACCAGTTCGATGATCGCATCGAATGCCGCGCGGCGAATTGCCCACTCGTCTTGTGCGACGACGACTTGCCGAGCGCGAATTGCACTCGCGAGCGACTCGTCGCGAATCTCGATCAAGCCGACGCGCAAACACGAACGCATCAAGTGATAATCAATCACCGGCTCGAGGGGTTCATCCGTCCGCAAAAATTTTTCGGGACGTTGTGTGAGCACGAGCGCGAGCAGGCTCGCTTTTTTGCGAAACGGGTCTTCTTTGTATCCGCCGATGTGGTCGAGCATTTGCAAAAATGTTTGCAACGGTTTTGGCGATGCATTTGCTTTTTCGACGATGGCGCGCGGCGTGAGTTCGAGCGCGAGCATATCGCGCCCGTACGCGTTTGCCAGCGCGTGATGCAAATCGAGTGCGGGCATCGGGTCGGTGCCATCATCCGCGCGAAAGAGCGCGAGCGTTTCATCGCGTGTGAGGTTCGCTTGATGCGCGGGCGAATAAAAATCGGCATTGTTCAATCGCCGCGCGTACGCACGCCACAAATAATCCGAACCTTTGAGCGATTTGTCACAGAGCGTTGCGATGAGTGGCTTGTGATAATGTCCGTCGCGCTCGCTCCAAAAACCAAATTGCTGTGCTGTCGCAACAAAAAAACTATCGAGTGTTGCCGGATGATTTTCCGGCGGTAAATCGTCGCCGACAAAATTGAATGGCGTCACCTCGTCGAGCGACGTAATCACGCGCGCGACGCGCTCAACCTGGGTCGCGTTGATGTGTACGCGCGCGTCGCGCATCGTCGGCAGAGCATCGTCGCGCAGTAGCGCCGCGGGACCGATTGCTTGAATCGTGTGCGCGGCGAGTGCGATTCCCAGTTGCGCCGCAATGACCGGATGTTGTCCGCGCGCAATACCGGCGAGCGTTGCGCCGCAAAACGTATCGCCCGCGCCGGTCGGGTCGAGTTCGCTCACACGCTCGGCGTCGAGCGTCGTCGTGTGGTCGCCTTGCACAACGATTGCCCCATTCTCGCCGCGCGTGACGAATAAAAATTTTCCCGCGCGTGTGCACACCGATTCAAGCGCGCCGAACAAGCCGCGCGCTTCGTTCTCGTTGCAAAATAAAAGATCGGCGGCGTCGAACAACGCGCGCACGGTTGCCGTCTCGCGATAAACCACGCACGCGTACGTGCCCACCGAAATTTTTGGCGCGCCGCGTTCGCGACACGCCCGCAAAAAATTCAACTGGCGTTGCGCGGTGCC
>CAZPIR010000540.1:0-2937 GCA_964586085.1 uncultured Anaerolineaceae bacterium
GGCGTCCGTCTTTTGTCCTCCGTCGCTTTAACGGTACTGGAAATGCGGCGAGGCTAAAATCAGCGCGACCAAATCCGGTGTACGCGTTGCATCGAAATTGGTGTTCGCGTTTGTGCCGATGGCGTTGACTATTTTGGTGCGATCCTTGTCCGGAATCGCGCGATGCAAAATTGCGTTTGTCCAAAAATCTACGGCGTCGCCGACGGTTTTGATTTTGGCGTCCTTGGTTAGCGCGCCCAGGTTGAGTTTGCCCTGAGGCACGCGCCCGGAAGCAACGGTCAGCGCGAGGTTCCAGCGCGCGAGCAGTGCGCCGGTGTTGATCCAGGAGGTTGCGATATCGGGATAACCGTCCGGTGTGACGAGCATGAACAAACCTTGTCCCATCGCGCGCAAACCTTGATTGACCGCGCGCGCGTCATCGAGTTGCAAATCCACCGCACGCGCCATCGAAGTAACCACCTCAAAGGGGCGTTTGATTTTTTGCGCGAATGAATTTTTAAATTCCTCGGAATGTAAAATGACTGCCAGCACCGCACGAATGTCGCCCTTGGTTTGTGTGAACGTGCTTGTGGCGCGCGCCCATAAATCGGTAGGCGGGGTGTCGGAAACGTACCGCACAATCAAGCGGCGCGTCACAAATTTTGCGGTTGAAGGATGGTTTGCTAAAACGTCAATCAGCTTGAGCGCATCGTTGACGCCGCCGTTTGCCGGCAAGTTGACACCCAGGATGGTTTTGGCGCCCTGGTCGTGTTGATTCGCGTTGAACACGAACGTGCCCGCGTCGGTGAAATCCATACTGCCAAGTGCGCGGCGTTTCGCCGGACGAATCGACCAGCCCGTAAAGGCGCGTGCCAATTCCTGGACATCTTTTTGCGTATAGCCACCGTCTACACCCAGCGTGTGCAATTCCATAATTTCGCGCGCATAGTTTTCGTTCGGTGTACCTTTGACGTTGAGGTGATTGTCCAAGTATTCAAGCATCGCCGGACTTTGCGCGCTCGCCAACAACAAATCGCCAAATTTGCCAAGCGCGTTTTTGCGAATTACCTCACGGTCGTCTATTGTTTTGAGCCAGCGCACATTGTTCTTGCCGATGAAAATCGAAAAATGATTCGACCAATGATCCACGAGCGTTTCAAACAATTGCCGCTTGCTGAAAATCGCGCGCATGATTGCCGCTTCTTGCAAATCGAGCGCGACTTCGTTTGGTCCATTAACCTGCGGCGGCTTGAGTCCCAGTTCACCAAGTCGTTGCGCGCGCAGTGCGCGTTCGACCGGTGCAACGGGCGCGCCTTGCTGATAATTTTCCAACAAGGTCGCGACGTTCATTTTTAATGTGGGGTAGGCTTTATCGAGCCACTGTTCGAGTGGGGTGTCGTCAATTTTTTCCGGCGCGAGTTGTTCTTCGATGTAAGCGTCCACGCCGATTTTTTGCACACGCTCGAAATCGCCGGGACGCGGACCGAACGCAGTGCGATTGAGGGTGGTGATGATTGGATTGCCGGTGCCGAGTTCATTCGGCGGTGTCCAGGTCCAGGGATAGGGCGATGAGGTCGGTGCGAGTTTGGCGTCGAGCGGGTTTTCGTCCATTTGCATCGCCCAGGCCGGTAAACCGACAAGCGCGGCGGCGAACGAAACATCCTTGAGAAATTCGCGGCGGGTTAGGTCCATAAACGTCTCCTCCGTGATTGAGATTGTTTTAATTTTAGGCGCAGAGGGTAAGGTTAAAATTAGGGGGCTGTAAAAGGATTGTAAAAAAATCGGAATTCAGAATCCAGAAGATTTCTTCTGACTTTTGAATTCCGGTTACTGTACTCTGCCGTACTTGAGCGCGACGATTTTTTGTCCATCTGCGCTCAACGCAAACGTGATAAAGTCACGTACTTCGGGGTCGGGGGATTGCGGCGCGACGAATGAGAGGACGCGCACAAGGGGATATTTTTTTGCTTCGACGGTTTGCGCGGTGAGCGGCACGTCGTCCACGATTAATGCGCTAATGTCCGGCGTGAGCGCGCTCATCGAACAATAGCCAATCGCTTCGACGTGTTGTGCAACGTACTCGACCATCGCCGCTTCATTTGGCATGACGAGCGCGGCGCGTGTAACGCGTTGCTTGCCCATCACCATCGTGTCGAACGCGTCGCGCGTGCCTGCGCCATCCTCGCGGCTGACGACGACAATCGGTTTGCCCACGCTTGGTCCGATGGGCCACACGGCGATTTGTCCGCCGAAAATTTCGGTGATCTGACTGCGTTGAATCGCATTGACCGGGTTGGCGCGATTCACGATCACGGCGATGCCGTCGAGCGCAATGGGTGTGGCGCGGGTGCGCGAAAGTTCGACCGACTTGATCGCGCGGGCGACGAGACCAATCGTGAACGAGTACTCGTTTGCGGCGGTGAGGGCGGTCGTTGGATTCGCGGATTGAAAGGTAAAGGTAACGTTAGGATGCCGTTGCGTGTACGCTTTACCCAGCTCTTGGGCGAGCCAGGTCATTGAATCGTCGCCGATGAGCGTGAGGCGCGCGGCAGGTCGGGGTGTGGCAGTTGCGTCGCATGCGGTCAGGGCGAGCGCAAGCATCAGGACGAAAATCGCGTGGCGCAAATTCATCCTCGCACGAGTGCGACGACGATGATGACGACGGCGAGCGCCCAGCGATAATAGACAAAAATGTTGGTTGTGTTGTTTTGAAGAAATCGCAAGAGGTATTTGATGCACAGATAACCGCTGATGGCGGCGGCGAGAAATCCAATCGGAAATAAAATCAACTCGTTCGAGGCAATCGTGCCGCTCGTCATCGCCTTGAAAATATCCCACATGCTTTTTGCGCCTGCGCCGACAATGAGCGGCGCTGAGAGTAGAAATGAAAAACGCGCGGCGGCGGGTCGCTCGAAACCGAGCGCGAGTCCGGCGGTGATGGTTGCGCCCGAACGCGAG